>JACQBP010000028.1 GCA_016194445.1 Candidatus Liptonbacteria bacterium
ACAAAACATTTTTTTCTTTTCAACTTCGAAATGATTTCTTTAATCAACATTAAAGGAATATGTCCTGGAGCCATGTAAGCCGCGTCAAAATCAAAACTCCTCCCGCTCAAATCTTTCTTCGTAAAGCTTTGAGAAACTCCGCGAAAAACTAAGATTGTCCTTTCTCCACTAGGCGAGAGAAGTATCACAGAGGCATCCATTCTTGCGCCTTTCTCTGGTTTAAACACTGGCGTCACTCCCTCTCGGGCTAAAGTTTTAAAAACCTCTTGCCCGTTTTGATCCCCGCCGATTTTTATAAAAGCGCTCGTTTTAAAACCCTGCCTTGCAAAGGTGACGGCCGCATTGGCCGCGTCCCCTCCCACCGTCAAAATTAAATCATTAACTTCCACTTTCCCACCTAACGCGAAACACTGCGCCTCCCCCGTCGGGAAACCCAACTTTTCTAAATGAACCGGATCGTTCACCACCCTAAAGAGCTGGCTTGAAACCACGATATCCCGCGAAGCCGCCCCAACTGTTAAAACCTTCATGTCTAAAATTATAACCTAAAGAAGGTTTTTCTGAAATGAGGCGGAGAGTCCTAGTCTTCAAGGTACGGCTGAAAGTCTTGATTAATTTTAAAACGCACCGGCTTAACTTCTTTAATCTCTCCTCCTCTCACTTTAACTTCGACTAATAATCCACCCATCGTTTCATCCGAAAAATTCTGATCGAAAACAAAATTGCCTAAGCTATAAAAAATCCATCCTTTCTTGTAATGTTCAATTTCTTCGGGCACGTGGGGATGACTACCAACTACCAAATCCGCCCCAGCTTCAACTATTTCATGGGCAATTTTTCTCTGTAAGTCATCCGCCTTTGTTTTATACTCCTCTCCCCAATGCCAAGAAACTACTACCAAATCCGCCTGGGCCTTAGCTTCACTGATTTTTTTCTTCACTTCATCTAAACTAAAATCACTCACCCCAGCCGAGTTCTCGCTCGCCATCAGGCTTTTGGGATAAAGATTCGTATACGCCAAAAACGCCACCTTTTGCCCTTTCACTTCAAGCATTGCCGGATTATTAGCCTCTTCATAGTTCTTACCCGATCCAACTGCGCGAATTCCTTTTACCTCTAAAATATTTTTCGTATCAACCAACGCCGCCTTTCCCCAATCAAAAATATGGTTATTTGCAATCGACATCACATTAAATCCAGCGAATTTTAAACCTTCTATCGCCTTTGGGTCCGCTCTAAAAGAGTAAACACTCCCCTGATTTTTCCCGCGGTTCGACATCGGTCCCTCTAAATTTCCAAAAGCGATATCGGCCGCATTCAGATAATCCGCCATTTTTAAAAAAGGAAAGTTCGGGTCTTTATTTTTTTCGATTCGCTTTCTCACCTCTCGAGAAAGCATCACATCCCCCACCAAAACCAAATTTAACTCTTTTTTAAAAAATCTCTGATTTGAAAAATTGTCCGTTATATTTCCCAAGAGGCGCGCCTGCAAAACCGAATGCTCAAAATTTAAAGATGCTTCCTGTAAATCTAGCGAAAACCCCGCCAAACTCCAGCCAAAGTAAAAAACTGCTCCCGCAGTAACCATGCCCGCTAAAACATCTAAAAACCTCTTCAGTTTCACAGTCAAATTCTACAATAAAAAATGATTAACCAAAATCCCGCTCTCCCTTTCGAAAGAGCGGGCTTCTGAATCTCTATTGTATCTCAACTGTATCTCTTCAGATGTTTCTCTAAAACCTATCACCCAAAATCTAAAACCTTTTATTGACTATTTCACACCCCCAACTGGTTCAGTATAGCGATGAGCTGATTCTGAATCTGCTGGAGCTCGGCCTGCATCGCCTCCAAAGCGTTAGCCGCGGGGGTGAAAGTTTTCGTTCCTCCAGCCGCCGAACACGTTGGCGCTGGTCCTCCTTTATTAACGTAGTTATTGAGAAGTGAGTAATCAAGGATATCCGCCACCACTCCGTCTCCATTTACATCCGCATTCACCCCCGTTGGCACTGTTACTCCGCCCGTCCAATAGTTCTGCATCAACTTCACATCAATCGTATTCACCGCGCCGCTTTTGTCCAAATCTCCGCATTGATATGTCACTGTCGTCTGTGGCGCTATTGTCGGCGGAGGGCTTGTTTGCTGGTAAATTGGAGTTGGCGGCAGGCTAGCTGTCCCAACACTCACAATAACTGACACAGTCGCACTAATCGAAAGACCACCTTGATCCGTAGCTATAGAATTTATTGTGTAGGTCCCGTTACCAGGATAATTATGGTAAAGACGTGTATACTGCCCGCTCGTACCAGTAGCGTTATCCGAAGTCCCGTCCCCCCAATTAACACTGTAAGTAAGATTACCACCTTCTGGATCCGTAGCTCTAAAATACCAATAACTCCAAGTGCTAGTAGTTAGTGGAGTTTGACCAAAAATTTGGAAGTTAATCGGCGGCTGGTTAGGCGTGCTTGAAGGAGAGGAAAAAACCGTCACCGACAAAGGTCCACCATAAGCCAAACCACCCCTACTATCGGACACGCTCGATGTAACGTTATAGGTGCCTAAAAAGCCATAAGCATGTGAAGCAGCAACTTGAAGCCCACTTGGGGCACTGACAGGACCGCTATATTGCCCGTCTCCCCAGCCAAAATAATAGGACAGTAAATCCCCGTCCGGATCAGTCGCCCTGATATACCAATTCTGACCGACACCAACCATCGAACTAGTCGGACCATTAAACGAGTTAATCACCGGCGGTTGGTTCGGTTGAACACACCCCGTCGGTTCCGCCATCCCTCGGAAAACATAATCTACCTCTTCGGCTACATCCACCACATCCGTCGCCCCGCTTCCGTTCACATCCGTAATGTAAGTCGAACTAGCGCCTCTAAACGCCACGTTCACCACTAAATTAACATCGAGAATATCGGGTCGGCCATCTTTATTCACATCGCCGCAACTCGCCGTGGACGACGAAGAAATCACCGTAAGCCAAGGCGTATTCACCGACCAACCCTGAAGTCCACTGTCCCACCGAACTTGAGACCAGCTGTAACCTTCAGCCGAAGTCGGACCGCCCGTTACTGTCCCTAAAGCGCCCGCGTTTACCGACCCCAAAGCGGTCTGCGAAGTCGATGGCGTTGGTCTAACGTTTAAGTTGTAGGTGCCAGCCACGACCTGAACTCTATCTCCTATACTAAAGGCGTGCGCCATCGAAACCCCGACCAATAAAAACGCTCCCAACCCCAACCCTAAAACCAAAAACCTTTTCATATATTTTTTTCACTCGCCCTCCTAAGTTTCTGCTTTGCAGAAATTTTGGCGGGTTAAAAGTTAACTAGCTCCTTCGACCTTAACGATTTATATTCCTCTAATTGTAACACTAGGGGGGGTCCCAAAAGCCCCGCCTGTGGACAACCTTTCTAAACCCCCTATTGGCTTATTGGCTAAACCCTAGCCCCTAGTTCGAAGGAGTCCCCGGCTTTACACCACCCGTGCCGCAAGTCGGCGCCGGACCGTTCCCACCCACGTAGTTGTTAACTATATCGTAATCAAGAATATCCACGGCGTGATCAGCGTTCACATCCGCGTTCACTCCTGTCGGAATCGGCCAGCTGCTCAAGACATAAAGCCGCATCCAAATCGAATCAAGCGTGTCCACCACTGTATCTCCATTTACATCCCCGCAAACTCCCGAAACCGGCATGGCAGTTTTAGTCAAATAATTCTGGACTGAAAATCCGACCGTTCGGTTGTCCCAGTAAACTTGCGACCACCAATAAACGCCGTCCCACGCAAACTTCCCGCCAATCGTTCCCTTCGTTCCGGGCGAGATAATTTTAGTCACGTCGCCATTCACCGTCGCTCTCACGTTCACGCTGTCATTCGCCTGAACCCTGTCTCCCGGATATAAAACTAACGCTGGAGCAACTGGAGTAACTGAAGTAACTGAAGTAACTGAAGTAACTGGAGCAACTGGCGGCGATGTTATTATTAAGCAGCTCCCCGGATCGCCACCTGGCGACGCATACCAGAATTGGCCTGGAGGACACTCGGTTATCGGCGCGGTTTGAGGGACAGCGGTTTGAGGGACAGCGGTTTGAGGGACACACGTCGGCGCCGCCCCACCATTCGTGACGTAGTTATTAAGCGAGGTGTAATCGAGCACATCCACTCGTCCATCGCCGTTCAAATCCGTCTTCACGCCCGAAGGCACCGCCACGCCTCCAAAAACATAGTTGTTGATCAAGACTTTGTCGAGAACATTAACCGCTCCATCGCTGTTTAAGTCCCCGCAAGCTGGATTCGTCACTGTCACTGAATTCGAGGTTGGCGGTACGGATTGAGTTGAAGGCAAAGTCGGCGGCAATGGCGGGGGTAAGTTATTTACCTTGCAAGTCGGCGCCGCTCCGCCATTCGTGGCATAATTCTCAACTATCGTTTTGTCCAAAATATCCACTTTGCCGTCAGCGTTCACATCCGCGTTCACGCCCGTCGGAATCGGCGCGCCATCGTAGACGTAGTGCCGCATCCAAATCGAATCCAAAATATTCACCACCCCATCACCGTTTACATCCACGTCTCCGCAAACTCCCGAGGCTGTCCTCGTAATCGGCGACAAATAATCATCCGCCGAATAACCTCGCGTCCCGTTATCCCAGTAAACTTCCGCCCACCAGTATTGACCGTCCGAACTTAAACTGCTCGCCAACGTTCCTTTTGCTCCCAGTGTCATCGTTGCCAAAGCCGCTCCGGATATATTCGGCGTCGTTCTCACCCTTAAAGAATCTTTGGCCTGAACTCGATCGCCGACTAAAAGCCGAGTCGCTCGATCAACTTGTCCCCCTCCCGCAAAAGTCGGCGGTACCAGTCCCAAACTTGTCTGACCCGTCACTCCGCCGTTGACCTGAAGCGCGCTGATCTGCTGCTGCAGTTGTTGAATCATGGCGAGGAGCGACTGAATCTGCGCCTGGAGCGCCTGCAATGCCGAGTCACTTAACTGCGCGGCTACTCGACCCGGATTTATAAAAAAACCAGCGACTAAAACACTCAAAACCACCGCCAAACCTAAATATTTTTTCATCGATTAGATTTTTTTAATGGAGAACGAATTCAAAAAAATCAATCGTCCCGAGGAGCTTGGCGACGAAGGATTTCCTTAACACTATCTCCATATAAAGACCTTTCTTTAAATAGTAACACAAAAAAATCAATTACAATAGTTATCCCCAACTAACGAAACCGCGACTTCCGCTCTCAAAAACCCCCAAAACCGTTACATTATAAATGATTAATCATTTATAATGTAACGGTTTGCTTAGCGGCTAAACCACTTTCTACAGACTACCTCTTCCTTCTCACTACCCTTTTAACCGCGCTAATAATGTCGGGGACGTCCATATGGTATTTTTTGAACTTGATGCTCTTCCACCGTTACGACCGCCCCGGTTTTCCGAGCTAACTCGATAATTATCTTTTCGTCTAACGGTTTTACCGTGTGAACGTTCAAAACTATCACGCCAATTTTTTCTTTCTCCAAATCTCTGGCCGCGAGTAGCGCGTTATATAGTAGTTGCCCGCAACCGATAACAACCGCCTGGGCTTTATGCTTGCCGCCCGTCTCCCATAAAACTTCGGCTTTCCCGGGCGTAAAGGGTGTGGCCTCGGTCGTAAAAACTGCGCTCTTCTCGCGACCAACCCTCAAATACACCGGCCCCCAGATTTTTGCGGCCGCGAGCGTCGCCTTCTTGGCTTCGATCGCATCGCAGGGCACCAAAACTTTCATGTTCGCCATCACTCTCATCGTCGCAATGTCTTCAATCGCCTGATGCGTCGCGCCGTCCGGTCCGACCGAAACTCCCGCGTGCGCGCCCACGATTTTCACGTTCGAATCGTTGTAAGCAATGGTTGTCCGAATCTGCTCCCAATTTCTTCCAGGAGAAAAA
>JACQBP010000029.1 GCA_016194445.1 Candidatus Liptonbacteria bacterium
AGTTGCCGCCAAAGCCGGTCGCGATGTTGGCGCCGAGATAGGTGGTGGTCGCGTTCGAGAGCTGAATTGAATTCGGCCCCAGCTGGAAGAGTTGCGAGCTCGTGGAGACCGGAGGGGTACCGGTCAGGGCGAAAGAGCTCGACCCCGTCGCATTTACAAATGAAAGATTTTGGAGAGAGGTGGCGCCGGTAACGGTTAAAGTTGCTACCTGAAGATTCCCTGTTCCAGTCGCGTTTGTAAAATTCAAACCGGAAAGCGTTGTCACTCCAGAAACCACTAAATTACCAGAAAAAGTTGAAGTGCCGTTTGGCACAATAATCCCTCCGCTCGAATCGAATTGAATTAAATTATTAACCCCCGTTCCATTGATCGCTAAAGCGGTTGAAATAATAATTTGGCGCGGCGAGAGAGTTTCAAAAGCGGCCGTTGAAGAGTTATAAACTTCAACTTGAAGATAAAGTGCCGTCGAAGTCGTGGTAGTAAAATCAATCCCCGTAAAACCTTGGCTAGTATCCCCTAGCCTCACATCAAAGACTCCGTTTGAGACTTGAAAGGTGGTCGAAGCTGGAGCCGCCGTCGGCCAAATTCTTGTTCCCTGACTTACCGTCGAAGTTGTCCAAATAGAAAATTTAAAATCAAAAGATCCACTAAAAAGATTCCCACTCGGATCTTCGAGACGTCCCTGATAAGGAATTACTGGTGTGGATGAAACCGCCGCCTGCGCACTTTTGACAAAAAATATTGATAAAACAAAAACCAACGATGCGGCTAAAGCAACGCAAAAAAAAGCTTTGGAATTCAGCTTCATTCTTCTTATCTATACTAGCACCTCTTGGCGTTAAAAATGCTGATAGTTGTGGATTTCTAAGCCTTAAGACAAAACTCCATAGAGTCAAAAAACACCCCTCGAAAAAAAACGCTCTCTTGATGGCTAAAACAACCGAAAATAGCCGAATTTTACGCGCCAGTCTTCCAAGATCTAATCGCTATTCCTCTCTTCCCCAATCAAATTTCATGTTCCAACCCTTGACTTAGTTTTACCATTCGTTATTTTTCGGTTGCTTTTTTTTATGAACTATAATTAAATTACACCGATTCCACTAAACCCTTGCCAGGTCGTCTAACGGTAGAAAAGCGGCTGGCGCAAGATCCCGCTTATAGCTGGGGGATCGTCTAATGGTAGGACATCGCCCTTTGAAGGCGAGTATCGGGGTTCGAATCCCTGTCCCCCAGCTATGTGCGGAAAAGTAATGAACTGGATTTCATTCCTTGCCCGTCGGCCGACAGGAACCGCTTAATGAGTTTCGAGTTTAGCGGTTCCGTCACTCAGCAAATTTGATTTGCTGAAGTACATTCATTATTTTGATATGCCAACAATTACAATTTCCCGAATAAAAACATCGCGGATCGTTATCGTACTTCTGCTCCTGTTTCTTGTTTATGGAGCTGTTTATCCTCTTAATGCCGAACTTAAATCTTTTTATGCCAAACAATTCTCACCGGTTATCGTTGATCGCAACGGTGAGCGGATTAGTCTAAACCCTAACTATCGAGGATACTACGCAGAGGATGTGAACCAAGTGCCGGAAAATTTTAAAGAGCTTTTAATCAAAAAAGAAGATCGATTTTTCTACTACCACCTCGGAATAAACCCGTTTAGTGTTTTTCGGGATGGCCTCCAAGCTCTCCTTTCTTGGAAGTTGCGCGGTTCGAGCACCCTTACGCAACAACTGGTAAAAAATCTCCTCGGAAATGAGAACCGAAGGACTGTCAAAAATAAAATCATTGAAGCGCTCTATACCTTGGCGCTCGAACTCTATACATCCAAAGATCAAATTTTGAAGATGTACGCAAACACGGTTTATTTCGGCAACCAAATGCAAGGCGTTAAGGAAGCAAGTTTATATTACTACGGCCGAACCCCGGAAGCCCTCGCAAAAACGCAAACCTTGGAACTTCTAGCAGCACTCAATAATCCATCGGCTCGCTACCCCGGGGCGAAGAAAAACGAAGAATTTACCGCCATACTTGCTGATAAATTCGGTATCGATACGTATGGAGAGATAGAAAAAACGCAACCGCGAGAAAATCTGGCGCCGTACACCAGAAAAACTAATCCTTCGTTTGAAGTTGGGACGCTCAACACTTCCTGTGAAGATAAATGTGCACTCACTATTGATGCCTCGCTCACTGAGACGCTACGCAATATACTTCAAACCAATCTTAAATCAGCAGCCTTTCGGGGTGTTGATAATGGTGCAATTGTGGTCATCAAACTTTCACCGGATTCGAGTGAAAATGAACTCTTGGCAGTTGTTGGTACACCAGATCCATCGGCCAATTATCAAGGTAAACAGATTAATATGGCCTTAAAGGCCAGACCGATCGGCTCAACGGCAAAACCCTTCATTTATGCCAAGGCTTTTGAAAAAGGGGCTCGACCTTATACGTTGGTTGATGATCGTGAATATAAATATAAGATCGGAACTGGTTTTTATCTTTATCCCAAAAACTTTGATGGCAAATATCGTGGGATCGTCACGCTCCACCAAGCTCTTTCGAATAGTTTAAATGTGCCGACCGTCAAAACTCTTGACTTTGTGGGTGTGGATGACTTTAACAACTTTCTACAGAATACGCTGCAGTTTTATCCGCGTCAAAAACTTGAGAATTACGAACTTGGCATTGCCTTAGGGGGCCTCGAAATGGATCTCCTTACTCTTTCGCATTATTTTACGATATTTCCAAATGAGGGAATTTTAAAACCCTTGAAGATTGCAGATGCACCTCGCGTAACATATCTTCAACCACCCATGACAACAGCCCTAACCACTGCTCCCAAAAAGGTGGTGGATGCGAAATTTATAAAGTTGGTCAATAAAATCCTCTCCGATCGAGTAACCGGAGTAGATCAATTCGGCCTCAAAAGTAATCTCAATCTTACTCAATCAAATTATGCTGTAAAAACTGGCACAACGTATAACTTCCATGATTCCTGGGCCATCGGCTACACCCCAGATTTTTTGGTCGGCGTCTGGGTTGGCAATAGTTCCAACCAACCCATCCGGCAAATCACGGGCCAGCAAGGAGCGGGAAAAATTTGGCATGACGCAATGGAATTCCTACTTAATTCTCCTTACAACAAGAAAAGCGAATTTAACTTTGACGGACTTAAAGAATTTGATACGGGGGGAACATTAGACTGTGGCTTACCGAACGACCATTATCAATCCGTCCGAAACCTGATCGAGGACAATGGTTTAATTTTAGAACCCCACAACGGTGATGTGTTTGCGGTGGAGTCGGGTGCGACTGTCCCTCTCCACTCTCGCGAAGAAGCAAATTGGTACATTGATGGTAAATTTTTAGACGCCGGAGATGATCTTTCTTGGCCACCGGCAATCGGCGTTCACCAAATCCTAGCCGAAACCAAAAACGGTAAAAAAGAAAAAGTGGAGATAGAAATTACTAAAGATGATACAACGGGAACTCCTTAATCAATTCCGTAATTTTACTTCGCCACATCCACGGTGAAATATTCCCCTCCCGTGCGGCCGAAATTCTCAGGGAAATAAAGTTCGCTTACAACTGCCGGAAGGTGATTGTAAATTCCCGGAATTAACGCGCGCACAAAATAGTCATATTCATAAACGCCAGGACTAATCCGTTCCTTAAAAAGGAAAAGGCGATCATCGTGTGACTCTTCGGCGTCAGGGTTGAATTGTATGTTTGGCGTTAAGGATCCTTCTTCCCCGCCGCTCGAGAGGGTCGGCGGGGGTGAAACAACACTCGAAGTTGCCACTCCTTTTTGTTTCGGAACGCCTAAGCCTAAGAATGACCCCAGTGATCCATAAATTGAACTTATGAAAGATTCCGGACCTTTTATTCGTTCAATTCCACCTTCGTATCCTCCATCATAATTATTTGATTTTGGTTGAAGCGACTTATCCTCGATGGCGAGTTTAAAATTCACAATTTCCATTCCGGCTGGAATAAAATCTTCGATGGTCACAAAATTTCTCGACTCGGGAACGGTAACCACAAGATGGCCTCGCAATACATCGCCCTGATTGGCGCTATGGACTGGGTTTTTCATGTCCGTATCGTCCAATCGATAAAACGAGCGCTCTACCGAAAAACCTTCATCTCGAGAAGGAATTTGATTGACCGGCAAATAATACCTCAAATCCATATCGTAGTAGAAACCGTTCGGCAAATTATTTTTATTCTGCTTTTGGAATGAAAGAGCATCGATAGAGTTAAGATGAAAATCAGTGATAGATACGAATTGCGAGAAAGTATCGAAAATTGTTGAAGAGTTAAAGTCGAACGAACCAATTTGTTTGTTGCCCATGCTAAACGCTAAGTTAAATTGAGATTTTGTTTCTTGCTTCCAATTCAGGAAATCGGTAAAGGCATCTACCACAGAAACCGTATTGTTGGTTGACCCCCATGCGCCGTCTTTGGTGCGACTCCGGGTAATCCAGCGAATGATTTTATCAAGTGCTGGACTCGCTCGCCTATCAGCTACGTAGGCTTTCAGAAAAAGCGCTGTGTCTTTTATCGGTGTCTCATAGTATTCATAAAGCAAATTGCCGTTACGCGTCCCGAGATGTGAACCGCGAGAATCAACGATCAAGCGATTTTCTAGACTCTGAAACGCTGCCTCTTTCGAACTTTGCGGATAGCCATGGGTCATTACCATGGCAAGGTATGCAAGACTCTCCGAGGAAATATCTTCCTCGAGAAATTTTTTATCGTCAACAAGCGCCAGAATTTTATTCTTGATTAAAGCGTTGTTTTGGTACTGCGAAAGTTGAGAAAAGGTGTAGGCCGAGAGTATGACTAAATCTTTATTTTGATAAATTCGATAGTCAGTAGAAAGAGCATTAAAGAGGTATTGAGCCGCGCGATTGATAACTTGATCATCAACGCTATACCCCGCGTTCTTTACTTCAATGAGGGCATTGAGCACATCTAAAGTCAAATAATAGTTGGGTTGAAGATCGGCATAGTAAGCAATGCCCCCGCTTGGTGTTTGGTTTTGATATATTCGACTCAATCCCAATTGAACCACCTGATCAACGCTATATTTTTGACCCTCGAATTCAATTTGCGGTAAATTGAATTTGTCGCCTATGTTTTCAATATTCAAGCCTCGTTTCACAATCGCGATCGAACTCAACTTACTTGCAATCTGCTCACTGCAGCCATAAGGATACGCGAAAAGATATTGAAGAGCATCCGACAAAAATACCGCAAGCGTTGCGCTTATCTTGACATTCAATCCCCCGCGGTCTTTCACAATTGTGTCCGGCAAAGCCACATATTCATTCGCGTTATTGTCAGTGGTGTAGTTCGCGGTCGCCACCGTTTCATAGGTTTGGTTTCTAGTGATAGGTATCGAATCCTCCACTATATCCTCGTAACCCCGGTTTTTTGCCGAGAGCGCAAAGGCGTGGCTACCGTCCTCAATGTTTTGGGGAGCAACCACCGGGAAATAGGCGGTATAGGTATCATGAGGCTTAATCGAAATATCATAAGACATCCGGTCTTTGCTTTGGAGTGATTTGCTTGCAAAAGAAAGCGTCAGAGTCTGTTCGTTATCCGTCTGATTGAAAACTTTAGCTCCAATATTGAAATCATCTCCTGGAATAATAAATCTCGGGCGGAGCGGCACAATCATCACGTCTTTTTGAGCAATAAATTCTTTATATCCTACTCCGAGTTTAGTATCTTTTGTGATACCCACTGCTTCCGCTTGCCAGGTAGTAAGATTGTCCGGCAATGTAAATGTTACCTCGGCGTGGCCCGAATCATCCGTTTGCACTGTTCCCCTCCAAAACGCGGTATCTTTAAACTCTCCCCTTTTCTTTCTCGCTAGCTCTTCAGAAGATTCGGCTCCTCCGCCGCTTCCCCCCTTCGTGCCGGCAGGAATTTCGGCTTCATAGAGAATGTTTTTTATATTCGATGCTGTCACAACCGTGAGCGGCAAACCACCGTAGAAAAACACCACTGGGTTCTTCTTGGGGTTTCCTTTTAGCGCCAGAACACTTAAGTCCGCAACTGTAAGAGAAAGCTCTGCGCCAACTGGCTGATTTTGAAAATTGTGTGTCTGTATCGCGAGCTTAACTTTTTCTCCGGGAAGGTATCGAGTTTTATCGGTAGAAATATCGACGCCAAGCTCAACGTTTTTCGTATTCACTTGATATGCGATCTGACCATATTTAACATCTGGTCGCGATGAGAGAAGAATGGCGGAGAAATACACGTTAGGCACATAACTATCCTTCACCGTGAAGGTGTAGTTGTAGAGGTTACCAATGATATCAACAACTTCATGATCAAAAACACTCCCCCGCTCGAGAGTAATGAGAGCTTTAGCTTTCGGGAAAGGAGATTTGATAACCACGTTTATTTTATCACCTACGCTTACCGTTTGCTTATCCGTTGCTAGATCTAGCGCCTCATTGTTTGTTGGTCTCACGGTTACCTCACCGGAACCATATACATAAAAATCTTGTTCCGCAGTTATCTGATTACCTCTCCCGTCCGTCCCCAGAACTGAAAACTCATATTCTCCCTCCTTATCCACCGAAAAATCCTGGCTCGCATTGCCGTCTCTATCGGTGTTGAAAGTGATATTTTTTATCAATTCGAGTTTCTTTTCGGTTTTATAATAATAAGCGCCGTCTACCTCTCGACGTTTGGAGTATTCCCACTTGACCCGATTAATTTGAGCGGCAATATTCGATACCGATCTAGCCTTACCTTGTGTATCAATCGATTTTATTCGAGCGTTAAATTTATCATTCTTGCCGAAAAAAGTTTTATCCAAACTAACACCCAAATAATATTCTCCCCGATGAACAATAAAGGACTTCTGCGTAGAAACGGATTGGCCATTTGAATTTTTAACCGTGACATTGACGACAAGAATTTTACTTTGTTTTACCTCATCGGTTTTGAAAAGTTTTTTAAAATCAAGGTCTTGTGTAATCGCCGCTCGTCCATCCTTAGAAAGTCCCGTGGTGCCGCGCGTAATAAATTTATCTCCGTAACCTCCATAATACGAATCATACCAGCCACTCCCAAAGTTAAAATAACCGTCATGGTAACGATCGAAATAATAATCCTGACTCGTAATCTCGTATGTTACTTCACCGCCTTCGACCGGCACGCCGAAAAAGTAATTCGCATTAACAGTCATTTTCGCGGTATCCCCAGCAACGTACTCGTCCTTATCCGAAATGGCGTCAACCTTAAATGGTGCGCCGACATACTCTTCGACATCGAATAAACCGTAGCCGCCGCGGGCGCGGATGATGTATGTTCCAAGCGGCGCCTTAGCGTCTAACACGAAGTGTGTCGTGAACGTCCCAAAATCACTTATGAGTACGCTCTCTTTATAAACTGATTCGCCTTTACTGTTTGTGACTATAACGTCTGTTTTTCGTCCTGCTAACGTTTCGTAGTCGCCGTCATAACCAACCCGGTCGAGTCCTTTTACAAATACTTCTTGGTTAGGGCGGTAGATTGGCCTGTCGGTGTAGATATACACTCGCTCGGCTGAATGAGCGGGTGAGGCGTATTGAAACAAGTCGGTATTTTCGGAGACAATGGCAGAATCATCGCCGGCTGTGACTATCGCGCCCTTTATATAAGGAAACACGTTACCCTTTGCAATGCCTTGCGCATCCGTGAGCACCGTTTCCACTTTCTGTAGTGAACCGCTATCGTTATTATCACCGCTAAAAACATCCACTTCTACCCCCGAAACAGGATCCATGGATCCAAACTGAGTCACCCAATACAAATTTTGTGGTGCGCTTGAGAGGGCTTTCCTGACTATCTCTGAATTTTTATCGTAGCTCTCGCCGCCGCGCCATTCCACTTGTTTCTCCTGTATGGCGAGATTGGTAACCGTCATCAAGGTTTTGTCATAAACCATTTCGTTTTCCGTCCTCACTTCTCTTTGCTGCGCTGCGTTCCAAGTCCAACTCACCCTGCGGTAGTCGGGATTGCTAAAGGTTAAAATGTAGTGCCCTAAAGGATTAGGAAAGTAATCTTTCAGGTTGATTTGGAAGTAATTCCGCGTCCAATATCGATCTGGCAAATTAATCCTTTTATCGATCGTTTTTATACATTTCAAACTTGACGGCGGGATGGTCGAATCCGGCATTTTTGTAAGATAACGAAACATTTGAACTGCCGTCACTTCACAAATGTCCATATCCATAAAGGACAAATTTTCAGTCGAGTAGGTCAGTTTGGTTCTCTCGGGAGAGGTAACGTTGTAATCTTTTTGAGATTTATAGAAATTTCTCGACTCCTCCGGCGCTTTACCGGTTTGAAAATCAAGCGCCTGGTCAGCTGTCTGCGCAAAACCGTCTACGACATGAAGATTAACGTGTATGGCCTGTTCTGGTGCCAACCCTATCGTTATGGAATTTTCAAATTCGCCAATGGCGCAGGGCGACTGTGACCCGGGCGCCACCCGATATGGCTGGTACCAGCTCCATTTGCCGGTTAGTAAATTAGTTTGAAAGCGCGCAGAGAAATTTTCTTCGGTCGCGGGCTGTAGCGGCGTATTAGTGCAAAGTTTAATGCTGGTCGGATCAACTCCCCTCGCCGCATTGGCTGGTACCGTCTTCGTAATCTTGAGTTTCGGAAAAACTTTGGCGGTTTTTACAATCTTTTCAGGATTAAGCCGTAAGCCATCTCTATTAACAATCTCTTTAAACTCAACCTGAATCTCCTCACTTGGGGTAAAAGAATCTGGCGCAAAAAAAAGAGATAACTGCTTGTAATCGGTAACCTTTTCGCATTCATTCCCAGAATAAATGACATACCCCTGATCATCCTTCTTGCAAGTCTCGCCGTACTCGACTCGCAAAAGATGCGGTCCGGAAATATTGCTTTTATCTTTATCGATCGGCTCGACAAATGTAAACGAAAGTTTTCCCTGCGGATCAAAAAGGTCGGGAGTAACATTAGCACTCCGAGGCGATTCCGCGCTCATACCGCTGATAATTGGCTCAACCCTAAACGCTCCGCTTTGCTGTAATTCGAGATTAATATCGCCTCGGAGAGGATACGCTCCGTGAACTCGGAATATGTAGTCAGTATTAAAATCCCAAACTTTCTCCCGGCCAAATCTGTCATGGGCCGCATACACCTCAAGAATGCTTTTATCCGTCCCTTGTGATTGAACATTCCCGTTTTCATCCCGCGTTATCCTCGTTCCGTAAGTTACCTCAAGCGCCACGGCCCCGCCTTGACGGTTCGATACCGTAATTTCTTTTTTTGTTCTTTCGAGATCTACTTGCTGATTGAAAAAGACACGCAGTGGTTGGTTAGAAAGCAACTCCCCTGTCAACTCCCCCGCCGCTACATTTTGGTATCGTAAGGGCCGCGTGATAAATGAATGGGTTGTTTCCGGGACAGAAAGTCCCTCGACGGACACGAATCCTGGTTTGATATGCAATGTATAATGTGATGATGGGTCTAAGCTTGTTTCGGGGATAAACTGAAGATTTCTTGTGCTGATCCACTTAAATTTGCCAGGTGTTTTCGGAGAAATCTCAACCAGCTTTCCCGTATCCCAAGAAAAGGCGTCAAGAACTGTAATCGGCACCATCGGCCGGTTGAACACAATCGTGATCTTCGAAAATTCATTCGCTTCGCTATCTTTTGCTGGAAATATACTGACTATTTTCGGATCTTCATCAATAAAAAAATCTTTGCTAAGTTTCGCGTTGTTTGTCTTGAGCGTAACGGTATAATACTTGCCGAGTTCAAGCTTTTGGTTTGGATGGAAAACTAACTCGCTGCTATTTGGTGCTGCCACCCAATCCCCGGCAATCGCCGGTTCAAAAGTAACCTTCCCGGCCGCTTCTGCCGTGGCAACGCCTTTGGGCAAGTGCAGAACAATCGAGGCGTCTTGAGATATTTTATCGGCCACGAGTACATAAGGTTCAATATAATTATTAACCCCGAAAAATCTGGCAGGTAGATGGCCAAACTTAAAATAACCTAATATTAATACAAGAATTATAAAACCAGCCACCAAAATAATCCTTCTCTTAAAGGAAGAAAAAAAATGTGGACTTTTACCACCGAACTCTGGTGTGGCGGGCGAAGGCAGGTTCTCTGTTTTTACTTCAAGCCCCAAGTTCGGTTGGGGCTCTTGATTGGGTTGTGGTAAAACTGGCTCGGGATTAGGCAAATCCATTGTCTAAATTATAGCACCTTTTTTCTATTGCGCACCTTCTTCCTTTTCCTTCAGCAGCTTCGCAAACTTCTCCTGCCTTTTTTGCAATTTCGGACTAATAATCACTTGGCAATACGGCGGCGAGAGAAAAAATCCGGGAATAAAAAACTCCCCATCGCGAGGAGTTTTTTACTAACTAAATAATTTTAGATTTACCGTGTTATCGAGATAGTCTGACCAATCTCTGCCCCCGGCGCGCTTACAGTGTATCGTCCTGTCGCATCCACTCTCACGTTATATTGGGTGTTGTAGTTTGCGTTGTCTGTCCAGATTCCGTTAGTTGGATCAACGGGAAGTTGCGAAGCAATATATGTGGGCACTAGACAAGACATATCGATAACTGCGGTAACTGGTGCAACTGCTACGACGGGAGAACCAGCAATAACGCCGACGGCAATCGTTGAAGTTGTATCTACAGTCAAAGCCGGGCAACCTGCCACTACTGGAAATATTCCTTTATTGTCTGCCACCCTCTGCCCAATCGCATCCAAAATCGTAGTTACATTACTCTCACGTTGCGAGTTGCGAGCTTGCGCGAACTGTCTTGACGGATTGATGGCTACGAGCACCACTCCCGCCAAAACCGCGATAATGCCAATCACGACTAAAATTTCTATAAGGGTAAAACCTTTCCTTTTATTAACTTTATTCACAAATTGTAATTCTCGTTCATCACTCGACCTTTCATCATAGTTTAGAGTGTATAGCATCTTTCGAAAAATTTTTCAAATCACCAGCCATAAATAACCTAAGTTTGATTGGGCACTTCTTCCCAGGAAATAACGTTCAAATTCACATTCCCAGCCATAATCACTAAATTTGTGACCGCCCGCTCCAACCCGCTCTGGGGAAATTCCGCTCTAGTTTTAATGGTAACCTGACCACCACTGGTTGACACGGGCAGAATCGCGCACGCCAAATTTTCCACCGAGATCGTTTCGTTTCCGAGATATCCTCGATTCGTCGCAAGCTTCAGAAGCGCGGTGGTCGCGCACGCCTCGGCGAGCGCTAAACTCCGTTCTTTGTATTCCACCTCGAGCGTATTGAAACGCGCAAAAAAACCGGTCAACCCAAGAGAAAGCGTCACGGTTAACAAAAGCACCGAGACGACCACGGCTGAAGTGAGGGCGATAAAACCCTTCCGCGCTTGTAAGTTCATTGCCTTAAATATCGCGTCACATCAAAAGTCTGGCTCTCCGAAAGATTCGCGAGAGTAATTTGAACGCGAACGGTTTTTCGGCTCGAATTGTAAGTGAAGGCAACGCTCGTCACCTGCACGCTCGCGCTGTTAAGCGGCGTCGCGCTTTTATTGCCGCGCTGAAGGAGAAGATTCCCGGTGTCGTATGTAAAAACCAGCGGATTATCCACGAGCGGAAGACTTGGCTTCACCATTTGCAGCGAGGAAGCGGAAGGCACGGAAACTGCGCCGGCGCCGGTGAGCGCCCAGTTAATTTTCCGCAATAAAAACTCTGCCTCTTCGTTTACGACCACCCGACTTTGAAGTCGGCTGCTGCCTTCGATAATGGTGTAGGTCGCAACGAGCAACCCGCCCACCACAAGCGAAAAAAGACCCATGTAGACTATTACTTCAATTAGGGTGAATCCGTTTTTGTTAATCATTGACTATAGAGAACCCGAAGAGCGTCGTTTGATTCGTTGGCCGTGTAAATTCGATCCGCCTCGTAATCAAGATCAACAGTTTTTTGAGAGAAATTAAAAACATTGACGTCCCGCCGTTTGATATTGCTTAAATCAGATACGTCCCATACCTGAAACGGTTGAGTAGAATCCGTTGTGCCAACAAATGCTAACCCCCCAACCACCCTTAAACCTCTGATCGCCGCCCCGGTTTTCATCTGGATATCGATCGAACTTTTAATGGAAGGGGAGGTTGGATTACTAACGTCAAGAATGAATAAGTCATCCCCGCTTCCCTTATCTTTGCCGAGGTAAAGATAATTTCCCAGCACCCAAATCACTTCGGCGTCTTCATTCCCGCCCACATCGATCGAGGTTAACACAGCTGGAGATGCTGGATTAGAAACATCCAACACGAAAATATCTTTGGTATTTCCGGAAGTGGCTAGATACGCGATCCGTTTTTTTGTTCCGCCGACCAGTTGGTCACGCACAATGATGTTGTTAACATTGTGATTGAGTTCAATACTTCCCTTCCATTGAGGGTTCGATGGATCGGCGACGTCGTAAATATGAAATTCTTTGCCGGCAGTCCGATGCGTGCCCATATAAACATAAGAACTGTAGTAGTAAATACTTCTTCCTTGGGGAGATGCCCCGGCCACCCCGGGCAGCGTCCGCTCTGCCGAAGCAATAAGACTTGGCCCGCTGCTTAAATCTTTCGGCATTTTTATCACCTGGAGCTGTTTGTAGGGCGCCGTCTTATTGTTATTAGCCACAAACGAATAGTAATAATCATCTGCATAAAGAGCGGTATCAACATCGTTTGCGCCATCAGGACTCGTATCAAGTTTACCTAATAAAACCGGTGGGTCCGTTACTGTCGCGTTGCTGGCATCAAAAACATAAAAATCCGCGTCATTGGCGGACGATGGCGCCCCCGTCATAAATACAATTTTATTCTGGACATCAACGCCGGTTGCGGGCGTACCGGCTGGATTAAAGTCCACCGAATTGAAACTCAGCGGTGTATCCCACCGCGCCGTTGGCGGATCAGTCGCGCAATCACCTCCCAAAGCCACCACTCCCTGAATATCCGAAAGGGTAGTGGAAAGTTCTACCCTCTCGGGTCGCGACGGTTCTGTCGTCCAGGTCACGGTGCTCGTTACCTGTTTCTTGCAGGGTGTGAGATCTGTAGCATCCAAATATTTAGTGTAGATATCTTCTAAAGTTGACGGTATGGAAACCAGTGAGTTGAATCCGAGATTAGCGGTCGAACGTGCTTCTTCCAACTCTTTCTGGGCGATCAAGAGTGCCTCACTATTAGTTTGGGTGTCAACTGAAGTCGACTGACTGCCAAAAGCCACCATAATCGCCGCCGATGTCGAGAGGACTAAAACTCCGAGAGCGACTAACATCTCAAGCGCCGCTTGCCCGGTGGTGAAACTCAGATTTTGAAAGGCTTTAGCCTTCTGAGTTTCTACTATCCGGGCCTGCCCCGACACCAGATCGAGCACCGTAGCACCCTCCCACTTTCTTTGTACTAATGGTTTCATATAAATAATACAGTTCGGCGGAACGACTTAGTTACAAGGGTGGCACTATGGAAAGCGCAGTGCTCGGCTCGGTGCGGGGCTTGCCCCTTTTTATTATTACCAACTAATTTGTCCTTCATTGTTGATAGAAATCACGGTACTCCGCACACCATCGCTTATCGTAAGCGTGCCCACCGAAGCCGTTACTCCACTCAACTGGTCAAAAACCACGTCTCGAGGCAAAGCTGGGTTACCCGCAAGTGTAACAGCGCCGGAAGGAATGATAACTTGATTGAATGGATCCGCGCTCACATAGGCACTACCTTGAAAAATGACATACTCATTCGGCTCAATATGAACTCCGTGTTTCACTTCATTGATGTTTACCATTGACTCTAAACGCGCTTTTTGAAGTGCGCTTACAAAAGTGCTCCGTTCCGAACGATAAGAGTAACTGCGATACACATCCATTCCCACCCACAGCCCCAGGCCAGCGAGAAATGCCACAATCGCGACCACCATCACAATCTCAATCATGGTAAACCCGGACACCAAACGAGAAACACTAAGGGGCGGAGTGGTTGGGACTCTTTCTCGTTCTGGTGTCTGGATAAACCCAGCCCCACTTTTAATATGTTTCATGCTTCATGCTCCACGATTCACGATCTAGGGATGAATGTGTTGGGTAACTTCATAGATTGGAGTAATAATGGAAACCGCGATGAAACCGACCACCGCCCCCATCATAATCATGAGTATCGGCTCGAGACTAGTTGATAAATTCTTAGTGAGCATATCCACTTCGTTCTCGTAAAGTTCGGCGATAAAAAGCAGAGTCTCGCTTAGATTGCCGGTTGTCTCGCCCACCGCGACCATTTGAGCCAGAATCAGCGGGAAAATGCGACTATTGCGTTCCAGATGAGTCGATATTTTTTCCCCCTTCAATAGGTTATGAGATATTGCCTCGATTTCCCTCTTATAAACAAGGTTTTTCATAGTCTTGCCGGTGATCCGAGTGGCCTCCACTACCAAAATTTGACTTTTAAGGAGTAGACCCATCGTTCGACAAAAATTAGCCATATGATAGCTCTGCGAAATCCTGCCAAAAAGTGGAATTCTTAAAATCAAATCGTCAAAAATGATTTTAAATTTAGGTTGGCGATAAAGAAAAATAAAAGCGGCCCCGATTACTGTCAAACTCAAAAAAATATATCCGCCATAGTGAATAAAAACGCTACTTATAAAAATCAGCGCTCGTGTCGTAAACGGCAACTCAAATTTGAAACTCGCAAAAACCGGCAAAATTTTCGGAAAAATAAAAACTGTCAAAAGCACGCTAAGTGCCACGGTCGCGACCACCACAATCGCTGGATACACCATCGCCCCCACCACTTTTCTTTTCAATTCCTGTTTTTTCTTGAGCTCTTCCGCTAAATAATTTAAGTTCCCTTCAAGCGTGCCGCTCAACTCCCCCACTCTTACCACGTTGACAGCGAACTCTCCAAAAACTTTTTGAAATGATTCGAGGCTCGACGACAAAAACTTGCCCCGCTCTACGTCCGCCGCAATTTGCGAAAAAATCTTAGTGGCGGCGCGGGAGCCGGCTTGACCTTTTAGCATTTTGAGACTGTCAAGGAGCGGGATGCCAGCTTTCACTAAAATCGCCATCCGCTTCGCGAACATGATCTTGTCCTGCGTCGAAAGTCGATCCAAAAATTTATTCATGCAGTAGGCGTAATACTTCCTCGAGTGTGGTGATGCCAGCCTTCGCTTTCGCGATGCCATCCTCAAACATCGGCACCATCCCTTGTTCGATCGCCACTTTCCTAATTTTATCCGCGGTGGCTTTGCGAAGCACCGCTTCCCGAACCGGCCCGTCCACTAAAAGCACCTCTTGTACGCCAATCCGTCCTTGATATCCACTTTTACCGCATTTCTGGCAACCGTGTCCTTGATAAAAGGTTTGTTGCGTCTCGAGGAGATGAGCTGGGAGCACCTCCCGAAGACTTTTCGCCTCTGCCGGCGTAATCTCTTTTTCTTTTTTGCACCGAGAACAAATTTTCCGCACTAAGCGCTGACCGATTGCGATGTTCACGGTTGAAGAAATGAGATAAGATTCGATTTTCATGTCTAGTAACCGTGGTAACGTGGTCGCGGCGTCGTTGGTGTGAAGCGTTGAAAGTAGTAAGTGGCCAGTTAAAGCGGTATTGACAGCAATGCCAGCCGTTTCCGCATCGCGAATCTCGCCCACCATAATGATATTAGGATCCTGCCGCAGGATTGAGCGCAAACCGTTAGCAAAGGTGAGTCCCGACCGCGGGTTTGCTTGAATCTGGTTGATGCCGCGAATCGCGTACTCCACCGGATCTTCAATAGTGATAATCGAAACACTCCTGGTGTTTAAAATCTTGATAAGCGTGTAGAGAGTGGTCGTCTTCCCCGAACCCGTGGGGCCAGTGGCGAGGATCATCCCATACGGCTTATGAATGGCTCGCAGTATCTTTTTCTGATTTTCTTCACTAAAACCCAGGTTCCCAAGCGCAAACTCCTCCTCTTGATCAACGAGAAGACGCATCACGGCGTTCTCCTCATAAAAAGTCGGGATAATCGACACTCGAACATCAATCGGTTTCCGATCTTCCCGCAAAAGATAGCGGAAGCGACCATCTTGAGGAGCTTGGTGTTCGTCCGTCCTAAGATGAGCCAAGATTTTAATGCGCGAGAGCACTTCCGCGTACATTTCCCGCCTAAAAGTATGCGCGTCGTGGAGCACTCCATCGATGCGAAAACGAATCTGCACTTGTTCGTCTTCTGGGTCGAGGTGAACATCCGAAGCTCGAAGATGGTAGGCATCCTCAACCAAGCAGTCTACAAAGTTAATGATCGAAAGCTTAGCCCCCTGCTCTAGTTCTCTTTGGGTGTGGGTAGCGATCATGGAAGAAAGTATACTCTAATCATGGAATACTACCCTAGCTAGCCCGCCTTGTGAAGTCTCGCCAGGCTTAGCCCAGATTTACCCCTACACCAAACGGGGGTTTGCGCCGTCAACACTATCTTTTTTCGATCCCCTTTCCGGTGTGCGGGTTTACAAGCTAATCTAGCTTAAAACTGCTCCTTCCTTTTCTTCACAAGCCATCCCCAGCGCGATCGCTTGCCCAGCACCACAAGTAGGACACTTCCATCAGTTACGGTTTAGTTAGAAACTATGTTTTGACGTAAGTCTGGTGTAGAGTATATGGAGAGTATGAAGCCATAACCCCGCTTGTGGTGCTGGGCTTGCCTATTCATAATTCATGTTTTAGAATAACCAAATACGTAGGAATTTCCCTGGGTCGAGGGGAAAAAACAAATCATTATTAATTATCCATATCAACAAAAAAATATGTTTAAATTTTCTCGCTTGGGTAAGCTTGTAATCGTAGCCGCCCTGTTGTCCGTCGGCGTATTTGCGAGCGTCGCCTACGCGACCCACTCGTGGGGTCCTTACCACTGGGCCCGTACGTCCAATCCCTTCACGGTGAAGCTCGGCGATAATGTCTCCTCCGCGTGGGACTCATATCTCGCGACCGCTTCGACTGACTGGAGCGTCTCTTCCGTCCTCGACACCACCGTCGTGGCTGGTAACGCCGGTAGTAATCTTAGACGGTGTCGAGCAACCAACGGCCGCGTGGAAGTCTGCAATACTACCTATGGCAACACTGGCTGGCTCGGCGTCGCCTCGATTTGGGTCGATAGCTCCAATCACATCACCCAAGGCACGGTGAAGTTAAACGACACCTACTTCAACACTGCCACTTACAACACCCCCGATTGGAGACAGTTCGTGACTTGTCAAGAAGTGGGTCACACTTTCGGACTTGACCATCAGGATACCAACTTCTCGAATACCAACCTCGGCACTTGCATGGACTACACCAATGATCCAAGTGGTACGGCTGGTACGAACGGCACTCTGAACAACGAACATCCCAATCAGCACGACTACGACGAACTCGCAATCATCTACAACCACCTCGATAGCTACACCACCCTCGCCGCCTTACTGCCTCCGGCTCCAGCTGGACCAGGCAAGAGCGGACGTGCAGACACAGACCTCTCCGATCCCGGCGAGTGGGGCACAATCCTCCGACATGATGGCAAGGGTCATCCTTCGCTCTACGGCCGCGACTTGGGCCACGGTGAAAAAGTCTTCACCTTCGTCTTCTGGGCCAACGAAAAATAACCCTGAAAAGCCTGAATTCAAAAACCGCCCCGAGCTCGTCGAAGGGCGGTTTTTGATTGGATCAATCATTCTTCCACACTTAACTCACTCGGCGTTTGGCTACCTTTCTTTCGTTTTCCGTTAGATACATTTTTCGAATGCGAACGCTCTTCGGCGTTACCTCCACCATCTCATCGTCGCCGATATACGCAAGCGCGTCTTCCAAAGTTAGCTCGAGCGGCACTTCCAGTTGATCGGCCAGTCCTTCATTTTTCGCGCGGAAATTGTTGAGTTGTTTGGTCTTGCAAACATTCACCCCAATGTCCCCCGCTTTCGCGTTTTGCCCCACCACCATCCCTTCGTAAATCTGCACCCCGTCCCCAATAAAAAGTTTGCCTCTCCCTTGCGCTCCGACCAGTCCGTAGTTATTTGAAACTCCCGTTTCAACCGCCACAAGTGATCCGTGTGTCGTGAGTCCAATCTCGCCCTTATATTCCTCGTAACCTAAAAAAATGCTGTTCATAATAGCAGTGCCCTTAGTATTAGTCAAAAAATCTCCCCGCGAACCGATGAGTGCTCGCATCGGCGCCACAAAATCCATATACACGTGTGCCTGATCCACGTGCATATCTTTCATCGTCGCGGCCCGCTTGCCCATCATTTCAATAATAACCCCCGAATACTTCTCCGGCGCTTCGATGGATGTGAGCTCCATCGGCTCCATTTTTTTATTGTTGATTTCTTTAAAAATCACCTGCGGCTTCGAAACTTCAATCTCGTAACCCTCCCGCCTCATTTTTTCAATCAAAATGGCCAAATGAAGTTCTCCTCTTCCGGCTAAAACCCACCGATCGGCCGCCTCGGTTGAAATAATTTTGAGCGCCACATCATGGTCGGCTCATCAATCTCAATAATTGGCAGAGCCACTGGATTTTTTGCATCCGCAATCGTCTCGCCGATTGAAATGTCCGGAATCCCAGCCACCGCCAAAATGTCTCCCGGAGAAACTTCTTCGACATCTACCCGGCTCAACCCTTCGAAAATCATGATTGAACTTATTTCTCCTTTTTTCACTTCGCCCGCGCGATTAATGTGGGCCACCTGCATCCCTCTCTTTAAAGTGCCTGAATACAGCCGTCCCACCGCCAACTTTCCTTTATAGTTATCGTAAGTCAGGTTTACGGTGAGCATCTGCAGCGGTTTTGTTTCGTCAATCGTGGGCGCCGAAAAATAGCTGACAATCTTTTCAAAAATCGGCTCGATATTTACTCACCCCGAGCTCCAGGAATAAATCATACATGGCGTTTAAAACCCACTCCGGCCGCGCGTGCGGTTTGTCGATTTTATTAATCACCAAAATAATTTTATGCCCGGCTTGTATGGCTTTTCTAAGCACAAACTTAGTCTGCGGCATCGGCCCCTCTTTGGCGTCCACCAATATCAAAACCCCGTCCACCATCCTCATAATCCGCTCCACCTCGCCGCCAAAATCCGCGTGGCCAGGCGTGTCCACGATATTGATTTTATAATCCTTGTAATGAATCGAAGCGTTTTTAGAAAAAATCGTAATTCCCCGCTCTCTTTCAAGATCGTTCGAATCCATAATGAGTTCCTTCAAACCGTCGGACTTAATTTTAAAATTTTCCGACTGCTTCAAAAGCGCATCAACCAGTGTGGTCTTGCCGTGGTCAACGTGCGCGATTATAGCGATGTTACGAAGTTCTTGTTTCATATTTAGCAACTTGGCCCCGTACTGAATTTCGACTATTTTTAAGCTATGTTTTCAAGCTGTCGAAATTCTAGTATCGGGGTATTACGTAGTTCCATATTTTTTGATAAATAAAAAGGCCCGATTAGAATTTCGCGCCAAGTAGTCGCGGCGCAGAAATTCAATCGTCCCGAGAAGCGCCAGCGACGAGGGACTACTTAAGCTCAAACATAATAAAACAAATCACCACAAATAGCAATAAGACCTATCTATACCCACCATAACCCCTAGATCTTTGACTACGACCTCGAAATCCTCCTTGTCTCGGTTTGCGACTTGAAAAACTTCCACCCGATCCGGCTGGTCTAGAAGAAGGATGGGTTCGCCGATCACTTTGGCCTTGTGGTCGAGAATGAAAACCTCTCCTCGGTCCTCTCGGAAAATCTTCCGTCGGCTGAATCTCCACTCTTGGCAAAGATTCTGGCAACTTTGCGAGCGGGATAGTTTTTTTGATCAATCTCTCAATCAATTGTAAATCGCGCCTCTGATCCGGTGTGGCAAAAGAAATCGCGTGTCCCGACGCCCCGGCTCGCCCCGTCCGGCCGATGCGATGCACATAATCCTCGGCTTGGTCCGGCAAATCGTAATTGATAACCAGTTCAATCCCCGTCACGTCAATCCCACGTGCGGCAATGTCGGTCGCGACGAGCACTCGGTATCTCCCATTTCTGAAACCTAGGAGCGCTTCCTGTCTTTGATTTAAGGATCGGTTCGAATGAATTTCGTTCGCCGTGTGTCCAAACGCTCGCACGTCCCGCGCCACTTTCTTGGCCGCAAACTTTGTTCGCGTAAATATCAAAACCGACCCTCGGTAGTCGGCCAGAAGTTTATTTAAAAGCGGTAATTTTTGATTTCTCCCGACCACAAAAACTTCGTGCGTCACGTTCGCCGCCGCCGTCCCTTGGGGAGCAATTTCAATTTGCACCGGCAACTTCATAAACATCCGCGCCATCTTCATAATTTCGGGCGGCATCGTCGCCGAAAAAAGCATGGTTTGTCTCTCGGTTGGCACAAAACTTAAAATTCTTCTAAGCTGCGGCGCAAAACCCATATCGAGCATCCGGTCCGCTTCGTCGAGCACCAAAACTTTAACACCCGAAAGCGTGAGCGTCTTCTGTTCTAAATGATCGTTGATTCTTCCGGGTGTGCCAATGATTATCTCCGCTCGCCTTCTGATCTCCGCCACCTGCCGCCCCATCGGCGCCCCGCCAATCAAGAGTGCCGTTTTTATACCCAAAGTCCCGCCCACCATCGCAATCGCATCCCTCACTTGTACCGCGAGTTCCCGGGTTGGCAAAACGATGAGTCCCATTCCCCGGTTTTGCAAAATTCGCTGAATCATCGGCACCCCAAAAGCCAGGGTCTTCCCCGTTCCTGTTTGAGCAATCCCCACTAAATCTTTACCCTCAAGCGCGATCGGAATCGATCGAGATTGAATCGGCGTTGGTGTTTTAAAACCAAATTTATTAATCACCGCCAAAACATTCGGCGCGATCCCCAAACCATAAAAACCGGAGTTCTGCTGCATTTAAACTAACCTTAACACAAAAACCCTTGAAGCCCTATTTAAATTTCCTTAATTTCTTAATCACTACTCCACAATCAAGCTTCCCTTCATTCCATTCGCCCTGTGCTGTCCAACCGAGCAGTAATACTCAAAAGTCCCAACCCTATTCGCCACAAACTGAACCGTCTCTTCTTGACCACCATCCAGTATCTTTGTGCCCGCCTTGAATTCATCCACTTTCCAATCGTGCTTGCCACCTTCGTTTTTGAAAGTTAACTTAATTGTTTCTCCTTTTCTAACCCGAATCTCATTGACCGAAAACTTAAAATTAGTGCCAACCACAGTCAATTCTCTAATCACCTCTTTTTCCACCACGTTCCCGGCTCCTTTGATTGGCATACCCGCCTCAACCGGCGTTCCTCCGCCGGGCGAAGTAATATCGCTTGAGGTCTGTGCCGGCTGATTCTCGGTTACGGCTGGCGTCCCGCCTTTACTTAAAAACAAATACCCTCCAACCAAAACCACTACAATGGCCAATACAATCACCCAATTTTTATTCATATTTTTTTGATACCTTTGTCGACTTGTTAGTAATTACTACAAGTATAGTTAGAACTTATTTCACTGTCTACCCAGCACCACAAGTAGGACATTTCTCTGTCAAAAACATTTTAACGAGTCATTATAGTTTAACTGTGTTCAGTATTGAGTTGGATATATAAAAAAATTATGGAGCTAAAATCCTATTTGTGGTGCTGGGTCCATCCAGCCCACTATCTCGCTTACTTTTCAAAACCAAAATTCCTAATACAAAAAGCGTGGTTGACGTGAGCGCCGAAAAAACACAATAAAGGCAAATCGCCCTGATCACCAAAACTTGCAGGAAAAGAAACCAGAGCGCCGCCAAAAACCCAATTCCGCTTAGATAACCAACCCAAAATAAAAACCTTTCCTTCTTTCGCTCTAAAACTAAAACGGAAAGCAAAAAAATAGTTAAATAATAAATACTCCCCAAGAGTGCCACCGGTACCCCAAAGATCGTGGCGTAACGACTCGTGGTCACTTTTTCACAACCCGCCACAATTGTGCAAGGCGGCGTCACTCCGCGGTAGTGCTCCACCGCCAAATAAGTCGCGTCCAAAAAACCCAAAAAACTGATGATGAGAAAAGTGATCGCTAATCTCTTATGGTTTAGTGCCATTGGCTGTCGCGCTGGGAACCTTGCTTAAAATCAAATTCTTGAATTCGTCGTAACTGGCTGGGTTTTGAATTTTTTCGCCATTCAGGTAAAAAGATGGCGTCCCATTAATCCCAGCTTTCACTCCGCCGTCAAAATCCTTCTGAACCTTAGCGGCTATCTCTCTGGCGTTCCGATCTTTTTCAAACTGTGCCCTGTCTAAACCAAAACTCGCCGCCGCATCAGCAAATCTTTCTTTGGCGTTCGAGGTTTCCGCCCAAAGTTCTTGATTTTTATAAAGCCAATCGTGCATCTCCCAAAACTTGTTCTGTTTCCCCGCCGCCTCCGCCGCTTCTGCCGCCGCCTCCGCGTTCTTATGAATTTCTCGGAGTGGGAACTGACGGTAAACAAAAGAAAATTTATCTCCCAAATCTTTAATCAACTTTTCAACCATCGGATAATAAGCGCCGCAAGCTGGACACTGATAATCACCGTATTCCAGAAGCTCCACTTTAGCCTCGACATTCCCCTTCTTCCAATCGCCGACTGAAACCGGATCGGCCAAAAGCGTTGCCCCGCCCTTGCCGCCACCACCGCTGCCGCTATAACTCGCCATCGCCCAAATCGAAAGAATCACCAAAGCAAAAATACCAGTCCAAATCGCCACCGAAGCCGCTCCGCCATTCCGCTTTAAAATAATAGTTTTCATATGTGATTTAGTGTATCAAAACAAAAAATAAAATCAACCCGGTACTACAATTTCGATAAGGTAGGTCCCCGTTTAATAGAGATACTATCAAACCTGTAGTTTCGAGTAGATTTTGCGTTCATAAAAAGCGTTGAAATAGGAAATGATCGAAGTTGTAGTACCGGGTCAACCCCTTTTCCTCCCCCCTCTCACCCTAAATGTGATGCGGTTTTTAAGAGGGGCGTGGAAATTTAACTTTTGAAACCATAAGTGAGAGACGAGCACACTTTACACTCCGTTTACGTGAGACCAGATTGGCTTTCGAGAAGCTCTCGCAGACACCAAAAGCTGGGTATCCCTCCGCCGGCCGGCGGAGGGATTTTTGGTGTCGAGAGCGCAGGCGGGCAATCGCCGCTGGAGCGATCGAACCGCCGGTTCGAGAAAGCCAACCTGGTCGAACTTTTATTACGACCGAAACGGGTTGAAAAAAATTAAATTTCCACAACCAAATCCCTAAAACAACCGCACCACATCGCGCACTGTAATCACAAGCATTAAGGCCACGAGAAGCGCAAATCCCACCCCGTTTAAAATCGCTTCCAGTTTAATCGGTACCGGCGAGCCTTTGACCTTCTCGATCAAAATCAGAAAAAATCTTCCGCCGTCCAGTGCCGGAAAAGGAATAAGGTTAATGACTGCTAAGTTGACCGAGATCAAAGCTACCAGGTTAATTAAATAGGCCCATCCGATTTTCCCAACTTGGTTCGCAATTGTAAAAATTCCTACCGGCCCCGTTATCTCCGCTGCCAGCTTCCCGGTCGTCACCAAATCTTTAAATAATAAATAAAACCCCTGCACTGTCCCCCAAGTCACCAACCCTGTTTGCTCCAAACCGTAAAAAATAGATTGAAAAAAACCCTGCCGCTCCTCACCGGCCGATGATAATCCCACGCCCAATGCGCCTTCGTTTGGTCCCACCTTCACTCTCGGCACTACCTTCAAACTTAGCTCTCCACCACTCCTTAAAACCGTCACCTCGATTTCTTTGCCTCGATTCGCATTTACAAAATTCACAAATGTCTCTGAATCCACGTAACCTTTCACGATATCATTCGGTTTTATCCCCACCGTCTCCGCCGGCGATCCGGGCTGAACCTGGGTGATGATCAAAGCCTTCGGCGTCCCCAACATAAACACGACCGAAAACAAAATCCACCCAATCACAAAATTAACCATAATTCCGGCGAGGATAATCACGCTCCGTTTCCAAGCCGGCTGAAACAAAAAAATCCTTTTCTTCTCTTCCGGCGGCAAAGTCCGAAGTTTATCTAAATCCCCACCGATTCGATCGTTCTCTCCTGCGATTTTCACGAAACCCCCAAACGGCAACCAATTCAAACTGTACTCGGTTTCACCCGGAGAGCCCTGGTCGGCTCGGAGGGTTCCATTGCCTTTCGTCTTCGGCCTCCACGCAAAAATCCGGGGCGGAAAACCAAAACCAAATTCATCCACTTTAAGTCCAAATTTTTTGGCCGCAAAAAAATGCCCCCACTCATGGCCAAGGATTAAAACCGAGAGCCCAATGATTACCAAAATGATCGTCATTATTAGTTCTATGAATATACGAAAAAACCGCAAAGAAAGCAATAAGTCCGATACTGAAATTCGGATAACCATTAGGCTTTAGCCTTCCGAATTTCTAGTACCCGGACAACAAACACAAACCCCGCGCGACATAGCCGCGCGGGAAAATGAAAAGAGACCCGAGAAAATCTCGAGTCTCAATCTGGATCCGCAGGCAATTCACCACACCCTCGTTCTCCAGCCGTCCACTCACATAGAACTGTTCCATTCAACCTCACCTGAACCGCGGTGTTACTAAAACCGTCCGGCTTGAGTACCAAAACAGCTTTCGGCACCGCCTCTTGCACGAGCGTCATCTTCCACCTCGTCTGTTAAATTGTTTGATTCATCGCTACAACTAACCTATCTCAAAATCTTTCCGCCGTCAACCAAAACCGTTCCATTTCCAATCCCCCAACCCACAAATGAAATTAATATTCCAAAAACCACAAGCGAGAGGCGAGTTAGAAATTAACGAGCGAATAAGTTGGATAAATTTTATGTAAAAGCAAATCAGATATTCCCTTGGCGCGGCTCGGAGGCCGAGCGAGCATGGTCTCCGACCTAAACGTCGGAGGAGCGAGGCCGGAGCGCCAGCGAAAGTCCTCGCTGGGGACTTGAGTGGTAGCCAAAGGAATATCTAATTTGCGCCCTCGAGCTGAAACGGGTTACTCAAAACGAATTACTCGCCAATCTCCTTCAACTTCCCCTCCAAAAGTTTCTCAATCTGATCATTTGTATTCTCTACCTGTTTCTGAATCTTTTCTTTCACCTTAAATTCTTGGTCCTTATTTATGTCTTTGCTATCTTGTGCCGCCTTTATCTTCTTCATTGCTTCATCTCTTCGAGTCCGAATCTGAATTCTCGTCTCTTCTGATGTTTTTTTAACCAACTTCGAAAGTTCCGCTTTTCTCTCCTCCGTCAAAATCGGCAAACTCGCCCGGATCACATTCCCGTCACTTGAAACCGAAAGTCCGATCTTTGCATCCTCAATTGCCTTCGCCACCGCCCCGGCGGCGTTCTTATCCCACACGCTAATTAAAATATCTCGCGGCGGCTGCAAACTAATCGATCCAAGTTCTTGAATCGAAAGCATCTGCTCGTAAAGACTCACTTTAATTCCCTCGATCAACTCCACCGACGGCCGATTACTCCGAATCATCGCTAAATCGCTCTTCAGTTTTTCAGTAGAAGTTTTCAGCTCTGATTCAAATTGTTTTAAGAAATCTTCTGTATTCATAGGTTATACATTAAAAATCTTGCCCCGTACTGAAATTTGGATTTCATATTAAGCTTCAGCTTTCCAAATTTCTAGTACCGGGGTTTTCAGTATTTAGCATATTTTACTTAATATAGACCAAAATCCTCGAAGTGAAAAGGCGACGCCGAGACGTCGCCAAAAACCACTGAATTACAAAGCCTACCCGACGACACCACTAGGTGGTGTAGGATCCTTTATAATCGAATCATACTCGTCACCCTCATCGTTGTAGTCTTCGTCGTCTTCCTCCGCAAAAGGATCGATTCCCATTTTACGATCCCTTTCAATGGCACGCTCAATCGACCTAATCCACAACAGCACGATAACGAACGCACCGACACCAGGGGAAAGGATCAAGCATAAGAGAGCAAACGTAGACATAAAAACCTCCTCTCAAAGTTTCTATAAAAATTATATCAAAGATTGGGGTCTTAAACAATACCCTAAACCCTATTGGCCATTGGCTAATAAACTAGTTAATTGCAGCTTCGGATTCAACGGAAAATTAGAGATATCCTGCCTCAACTTCAAAGTCCTATGCCACAAATTATAATCAACTTTTTGTTTACTAGCGAGCGTTAATATCACCGCGTCTAAAAAGTTCAAAATATCAAAATCCTCCGGCTCAAGTAAGCTTTTCAAAAAATCTTTCCGCTCGGCAAAAGAAATTTTCAAAAACTTTTCTGCCAATTTACTTGTCGCCTGAAACTTTTCATCTTGGAGCATTTTTACCGCCAATCCGAAGCTCCCTCTCGAATCTTCTGCTGCTTTTTTCACAATTCCTAATTCATAATTCATAATTCTATTTTTTAGCCCTTCTTCGACATCCTTTAATGACAGCACTGAAAAATAAATCCTCTGCAACCTCGAACCCAAAGTCGCCGCGAAAATCTCCGGCTCTCTCGCGATTAAAATTAAAAGCGATGACTCCGGCGGCTCTTCGGTGATTTTTAAAAGCGCGTTTTGAGCTTCCGTCGTCAAAAATTCTGCCTCGTCAATGATCGCCGTTCGCCGCAAACTCTTATTGGGCCTTTGAGATAAAAAATTCTTGAGCTCCCGAACCGCGTCAATCCCGATCGTCTTGTTTTCGTTCGGCTCAATCAAAATCAAATCGTTAAAAATCAATTGCTTATCCTCATCGAAGTCGAACTCCCCGTTCTCCAAAAAATTCGCGAGCGACAAAGCAAAAAGTCTTTTGCCGACTCCCTCCGAACCAAAAAACAAATAACCGTGCGCTAACCGTTCGCTCTTAACCAACGCCCTAAAATTTTTAACAAGTAGTGTGTGGCCTACCATCATTTATTTAAAAACTGATAACTGTAAATTGAAAATTTTTCCAACTTATTCCAGTGACTATTGGCTAGTGGCTAATTATCTCTTATTAAGCAATGTTCTTTTATACGTATCCAAATGGCTAAGTATCATTCCCGTTCCTTTCGCCACGCAAAAGTAAGGATCTTCAGCCACATAAGCTTGCACGCCCAAAAACCTTTCGAAAAACTCCGGTAAATAATGTAGTTGGGAACTGCCGCCCGAAAGGATGATTCCCTTCTCCATCACATCCGCCACCAACTCCGGCGGCGTCTCGTTAAAAACTTTTTGCACGGCTTTAGCCACATCAATCAAATGCCCGTTCAAAGCCTCGGCAATCTCGTTGCTTGAAATCGAAATGTCTCTGGGCAATCCCGACGCCAAATCGCGGCCTCGGATTGCATACTCCATTTTTTCTTTAGTCGGCAACGCCGCCCCAATCTTGATCTTTACCGCCTCCGCCGTCTGCTCGCCAATCGCCAGTCCGTATTTCTTCTTCACGTAATCCGAAATCGCCTGGTCAAATTTATTCCCCGCTACTCGCAAACTGACCCAAGACACGATTCCACCTAAGGCAATCACGGCTACCTCCGAAGTTCCCCCGCCCATATTCACAATCATGCTCCCTGACCGCGCGTTAATGGGAATCCCAGCGCCCAGTGCCGCCAAGACCGGCTCTTTTACAATGTAGACGCTGTGCGCTCCCGCCTCTCGTCCGGCATTAATCACCGCCCGCCGCTCCGTCTGCGTAATTCCCGCTGGCACCGAAATCACCACGTCCGGTTTAAAAACATCGAACCAATTCACCGCTTTAGAGACAAAATACTTCAGCATCGCCTTCGTGATGTAATAATCCGCAATCACCCCATCCTTAAGCGGCCGGTAAGCCACGATCTCCTCCGGCGTCCGCCCAATCATCTCCTTCGCCTCCACCCCCACCGCCAAAACAGAATTCTCCGGCTTGGTGAGTGCCACAATCGTGGGTTCATTGATAATGAACCCCTTCCCAGGCACAAAAACAATAGTGTTGGCCGTTCCTAAATCAATGCCAATTTTACGCGTGAACATAAGTTTTGTATGAATAGTTTAAGTCTAAAGAGATCCTTTCGTCAATAAAAAAGGCTCACGTTCCACAAATACTAGATCCCGAGTGTAGGAAGTTATCAACAACTTGAAAAAACATATCATATATGATATAAACATCCCATGACGAGTGGCTTAAGCTACGTAAAAAGAATTGGCAAGTTTATCGTCGAACTCCGCGAACAAGCCGGCTTAACTCAAGCCGACCTGGCGGAAAGTTTGAGCACCTCGCAAAGCGCCGTCGCTCGCATGGAAAAGGGCGAGCAAAACTTTTCAACCGAGATGCTTTCCAAAATCAGCAAAGTTTTGAATCGCGAAATCATCACGCTTTCGACCGGCGCCATCAATTTTAAAATCGAAGGCGGCTACAAACTCGAAGGGATAATCACCACCAACACTTCTAAAAATTCCGCCGTCTCCTTACTCTGTGCCTCGCTTTTAAACAAAGGCAAAACCGTACTCAAAGGTATGCCTAAAATCGAAGAAGTCTTTCGCGTTATTGAGGTTCTGGAAAGTCTCGGTGCCTCCATGAAATGGGACGAAAACGACGTCGAAATCACACCGCCAAAAAATATCGGCACCGAAAAAATCAACATCGAGTCTTTCGTAAAAACTAGGAGCGCCCTGATGCTTCTGGGGCCGCTTGCTCATTTATTATCTAAATTTTCACTTCCCCACCCCGGCGGCTGCGAACTTGGCCGCCGAACCGTCCGACCTCATCTTTACGCTTTAGAAAAATTAGGCGTCAAAATCAAAACCACCAAAACGCAATATGAAATTGATGTTAAAAAATTAAAGCCCGCCGAAATCGTTCTCTATGAATCCGGCGACACGGTGACTGAAAACGTTTTAATGGCCGCCGCGAAAATCCCCGGCCAAACGGTCATCAAATTTGCCTCGGCCAATTACCAAGTTCAAGATCTCTGTCACTTCTTGCAATTGCTCGGCGTCAAAATCGAAGGCATCGGCACCACCACCCTTGTCGTCCAAGGCGTTGCAGACATAAATCAAAATGTGGAGTTTTATCCGAGCGAAGACCCCATCGAATCTATGCTCTTTCTTTCGATCGCCGCCACTACCGGTTCAAGCTTAACCATCGAACGTTGTCCCATCGATTTCCTAGAGCTCGAACTTTTAAAACTCGAAAAGATGGGTTTTAAATTCAAACTCTCCAAAGTTTATAAATCGAAAAATGGCCACACCAAATTAGTCGATATCAAAACTCTTCCATCCAAACTCGTCGCCCTCGAAGAAAAAATCTACGCCCGCCCTTTCCCAGGTTTAAACATCGACAACCTCCCCTTCTTCGTGCCCATTGCCACCCAAAGTCGAGGCCAAACCCTCATCCACGACTGGGTCTACGAAAACCGCGCCATCTATTATATGGAACTCAACAAATTAAATGCCGACATCATCCTCGCTGACCCCCACCGCGTTTTTATTAACGGCCCCTCCGAACTCAAACCCGCCGAAGTTGTCTGCCCGCCCGCCCTCCGTCCCGCTGTCATCATTTTAATCGCCATGCTCGCCGCTAAAGGCACTTCTATTTTGCGAAACGTCTACTCCATCAACCGCGGCTACGAAGACCTTGTGAACCGCTTAAACAAACTCGGTGCCAAAATTAAAATTCTTAAAGGAATTTGATCACTACATTATCTACGCGATCGCGTAGATAATGTAGTGAGTCAACGAGCTCACCAGAATTAATTGACAGCCATCGAAATTTTAGTAAAACTATTCATAGCGTGTACCACGAAACCATAAGGAGGTAGTAATGGCAGGTTCTCCATTTATCAAGTTTGTCCTCCCTAAACCCACATCCAACGCCGCGCTTGAAGCAATGTTCGGCCAAGGACTGAACGTAGTTCAACGCGAGATCGAAGAAGGGGTAGTGAATTTCGATATTCGGGTAGGAAAAACGGTTGTCGGCCACCGTAAAGACACAACAACTTTCTTTATCGCTAGCGAATACCACGCGGTCTGCCGACACGCCGTCACCTTCGCCGAGCCAGAAGTAAAGCTCACCGCCACTGTAAGCCAGTAGCCAACGGAAAGGAGTTTCAACTTGGCGAAATCCAAACCCGCCAGCAAGAAAAATCGGCCCAAACTCAAAAAGGAGCCGAAGAAAGCCACCAAACCTCACCGGTGGCGAAAACCGCCTCCCGAAACCACAATGTGGTGATATCGAAAGACGATCACCAACGTCCGCCCCGCTCTTTGGATGCTTCTAGCACCTAAGAGCGGGGCTTTTTCTTTCCCATCCTCCCCACAAAACTCAAGAAAACAACTGCTAAACTTTCAGAACGATCGTTTAATTAGTTTAGCAGAAAAAAACCCGAAATTTTGAAATGGGTATAAATTCTGCTATACTAAAATCAGTAACCAAAAAGGAGGACTATATGAATAAGCTGGAAGACCGCCGGCTGCCGGATGACCTGAAGCTGAAAATTAGAGACAGCTTCCTGCCCGAGAAAAAAGCCATCATCCGTTTTGCGAATGGCGACCTCGACATGGATGACTTCATCGCCGAACTCGAAAAAGCTCGCCTTGAGGAAGAAAGGACTGCAACGCCGGGGCCGGCGTAGAGATGGTCGGCCAGGTCCCCAAAAAAACCACAAAGCCCCGGCGCGCCACGCGTTCGGGGCTTTTTCTTTCCTCCCTTCCCCCCACCTCCTTTTGATACGGCGAGGCTAGTTAATAGAAACTTTTTATTTCCGAAACCATAAGTGAGAGTTGAGCTAAAATTTACGAGCGAATAGAAAAAATGCCGGGTACCCGTGAGCGTAGCGAGGCAGGGCGGTATTTTCTCGTTATGAGCGAGCTAATTTCTCGAACTGAAGCGGGTTGAAGAAACGAAAAGTTTTCTAAACTAATCCAACTTCCCCCTCAAATACTCCTTCAACTTTTTTATCTCTATTCTCTCCTGCTTCGCCGTATCTCTGTCCCGCACCGTCACATCTTTCTTCTCTAACGAATCAAAATCCACCGTGATGCAAAACGGCGTCCCAATCTCGTCTTGGCTGAAATACCTTTTACCAATATTCCCCCGGTCATCCCAAGTGACCGAAAAATCTTTCCTCAACTCATCATAAATTTCTCGAGCCGCCTTCGTAAGCTCCGGCTTATTCGCTAAAAGCGGAAACACCGCCGCTTTGTATGGAGCCAGTTTCGGTTTTAGCCGCAAAACCACTCTTCCTTCGACACTATCATCATAGGCGTCTAAAAGAATCGCCAAAACTGTCCGGTCAACTCCAAGCGATGGCTCAATCACATGCGGCCAGAACTCTTCGTTAGTCTCTGGGTCACGATATTTCAAATTCTGTCCCGACGCCTTCTCATGATTCTTCAAATCAAAATCTGTTCGATACGCCAAACCGTAAAGTTCCTTCCGGCCAAACGGAAAGTCGTATTCAAAATCAACGGTCCTTTTCGAATAATGCGACAAGTCCCGCTCCGGATGCTCATACTCGTGAATCTTTTTCAAATCAATTCCAATTTCTTTAATCCAGTCTTTCATCTCTAAAAGCCACATATCAAAACTCCGCTTCCAATCCTTTTCGTAAATAAAATACTCAATTTCCATCTGCTCAAACTCCCGAGTTCTAAAAATAAAATTTCCCGGCGTAATCTCGTTTCGAAAGGCTTTACCAATCTGCGCGATTCCAAAAGGAATTTTTTTTCGTGAGGTATCTAAAACATTTTTAAAATTCACAAAAATCCCCTGCGCCGTCTCGGGCCGGAAATAAGCCTCGCTTGCCTTTCCCTCGGCCGATCCAATCAAGGTTTTAAACATCAAATTAAACCGCTGCGGCGCCGCAAATTTATTTTTCGCTCCGCAATTCGGACACTCTTTAAGTGTCTCCTGAACCAACTTCTCCTTATCTGAAACTTTAGCTTTCTCTAATTTTTTCGCCAACTCCCACCAGACTTCATCACTCCAAGCTTCATTCACTCGAAAGCGAGTGTGGCACTGCTTACACTCAACTAAGGGGTCCGAAAATTCCTTCAAGTGCCCGCTCGCTTCCCAAACTTTTGGGTTCATTAAAAGAGAGGCGTCCAAACCCACCATATCGTCTCGTGACTGCACAAATCTCTTCCACCATAAATTTTTAATATTATTCTTTAGTTCCACCCCAAGCGGGCCATAATCCCAAGAATTGGCCAGTCCGCCGTAGATCTCCGACCCTGGAAATACAAAACCCCGCCGCTTACACAAGCTCACCACTTTCTCCATTAAATTATCCATCCGTACTTTAGTCATTACATTTTTCCTATTCCTTTATTATTTTTAGGGCTCGCCGAAAAAGTAAGATATTCGCCCTGACGTAAACAAGGCTAATACTTTACATCCATTTCACTTTTCCGTAACTTCGTCTTCGTAGGCGCGGAAAGGTGGAATGGATGTATAAAACTAAATTGTCAAAACCTACGGCTGCACCGTCTTCGGCGAGCCTGGTACCGTTCCGTCATCCGGCAAATTTGTATCCAATTTAACATCGCTCGCCGACAAAGTCACGCC
>JACQBP010000031.1 GCA_016194445.1 Candidatus Liptonbacteria bacterium
CACCGTCCTCGAGAAAACCGACATTCCTTATGTCCTCTATGTGGATCAAAACCAAACCCCGCTTTTCTTCGTCGTCGAACTCACTTATGTCGAAGCCTACGTCGACTACGACTACACCCGCGGTGTGATTCAAGGGACTGGTAGCTCCAAGCGCTGGGTGCCGCTGGTTCCTTCACTGGCTAAATTTTATAAGAGCCAATACCTGAACGCCCCAGACGCGATGAACTTAAACATCCAAACTTTCTATGATAATTATTTGAATGGTACTTATGGGGTCCAAAAACCCATCGATGCCTTAAAGACTGAAATTCAAAATTATCTATCGGCTAACCAACCTGATCTCGCCCCCGAAGATACTCTCACCCAAACCTACCGCAGCGAGAAAAATCTTGAATTCCTCCCGCTCACTCCGCCTTTCGAAATTGTGAGTGCCCTTGGTGCCTGGAGCGCCGCTCCCGACAACTTGAAGCAAAAAATTACTTTTCTCGTCCAAAGTGACGACGAAACCCAAACTTTTTTGAACACGACCGTGAATGTCTCGAGCCTCGCCGACCAAGAATTAATTCTAGATTATGTGGCGGCCAGCCCCGCCACCAGTCTTGAAAATTAACGGCGCCGTTCAAGCCGGCGGGGGAGCCTCCGATCCCGAAATTCAGATGGGCCGCACTCACCAACTCAAAATTATTTTCAAAAATCCAGATCAGACCCTCGGCTCGGCTGTCATGGAGAAAATCGCTGAAACGGTAGAAAAATCGGTCATTGTGGGCAACTCCGAAGGCATTGGGATCTCGACCGACCGCGTCGCTCCGCCCGAAACTCGCCCTAATCAAGATACCAGCACCACCTCTCCCGCCGCTTCCCAGAAACTCTACCGGACCGCGTTGAACTACCTCTACCGACTTGAGTCCAGTCACGATGAGTTGGCCCGCATCTTTGGGGCGAGGTTTACCAACACTGCCACCCGCGCCGTCGTCTTTAACGGGATAGACGTGAATTATCAATCCGGCGAGCCCTACTCTTTCTCCTGGAAAGGTCTCCGCATCGACTCTTCCTCCGCCGTGAACTACTACTCCCACTTTTCAGAGAACCCCAATCTTCACCAAAAAGAATTTATGTATGTCTTCGGCCTCCAAGCGTCGCAAGACGAAGCTGACATCTTCGAAAACGATTTCCAGGTGGCGTCCATCTCCACCGTCAAAGGTCTGAAATTAATCAACCAAAACCAAATCCCCGGCGTTCAAGTCCGAAAAATTTCTTCGAGCAACCTCTCCGACCTTGAATCGCTGAATATCTCTGACGCGACCAAAACCAAGCTCCGCGACTCCGTTCATGCCGGCCACATTGTCTATGTCCCAAGCCAACCCTTCACCTACCAAAATTGGACCGGCCTTGTCTATATTGACATTGATCCCTCGACCGGTTTCGGCGGCTACACGATCGGCGAAGGCTTGAATGGGGGATATACTGTTGAACAGTGGCCCGAAGGTTGGCAGCATTTTTGGCGAGATCATCTTATCTCCAATCTCACCGCAACGATCCAAAGCCCTACTGCCAATCAAGAATTTATTCGCGGCGTTAAAATACCCTGGCGGGCCTATTACCGCGGCGATACCAGTGTTCCGGGACTTCCAAATGAGTGGTATGATGTCGTTAACCTAGATACTTCAAGTTGGACAGTCGGCACGACTACCCTCTGGAGCGGGTATGGGACGACTGCCAGTGTTCAAATCAGGATTAAAAGCGACTGCAAAATCGGGAAGGAAAATTGTGATTATGACGATTTTATTTTGAAACAGGCCACTTCTACTCGATATGGCATGCCACCCGGTATTCTAAAGGCGATTATCGAACAAGAAACCAAGAGTAACCCCTTTAATCCAAGAACCTCTCGTTATGAACCGAAGAGAGATTTTCAAGATTTTTCCGGCTCAACTCCAAACGTAGCGATGACTTCCACTGTCCCGTATTCATACTTTACTCTTTCTGGCCAGAACAGTTCCGGCCAAGCGGTTGCAACAGGGTCAAAAGTATACAGCTTGCCCAGAGATTACAAAACAACACTCAAGAATACCCAAAGTGGTGGTTGGCAACTCCGGGGTATTATTACCACCGATCGCAATGGGGACGGTATCCTAACTTTTCAAGAGGTTTATGAAAACGACAGGGACCACACACCTGGTAGTCAGAACTGGCCAACGTCAACAATTCCCAGTCTTAATTTTACTCCCCAATTCCTTCTTTCTTCTAGTTATGGGCTAGGGCACGTGATGTACAAGGAGGCAACGGAGGCGAAAAATCCCTCGAATAATCTGATTATGAAAACCACCTACACTCCGCACGATATTGTAAACAAGCCAGAATTAGGGATTGAGCTGGCGGCATCAATACTAAAAGGGAAGTTTGACCATCTTGTACCTAACGATAATTGTAATGGGTGGAGTCAGGCAGTCAGAAATTAGCAATAAAAGAAGCCCTAAACGAAACAGACAAACTAAAGAAAATCACCCAAATCAGTGGATCTACCTACATACTTACTGGTTACCAAGAAAGTAATACGGAAAATAAACCAGGAAGAAGGTTTGGAGGAATTCTCGTTTTTAAAATCGAAAACAAGAAACCAGTCCTTTTTTGGGAGAGTGAAGAGTATGTAAATACAGGGAAAGTTGCAGGGTTTAGAGATATAAATAATGATGGCATAGATGAGATAGTATGGGATTACGATCTCGGTGTTACTGGCAGAAACAACGCAATATATATTTATAAGTTCGATAAAGATAAATTTAGGCTTATTACTCCTATTGAAATTGAGGAATCGTCAAAATTTAGCACTTCAATCAAATACGGAAGAACGATTTTAAGCGGCGATAACGACCTCACCTACATGAAAGACATCGACGGAGATAAAATCCAAGAAATTGTCGTTGGCTACAGAGAAGGAAATATCATCAACCGACAAACCTACAAATTCAACGGCCAAGAATACAAACTCTGGAAAGAAGAAAAAATAAAAGGATAAGTTTCTATGAAAAACCGCTCAATCAAAATTATAAATATCATCACTTTGGCATCTATTTTGATCGGCGGTTTTTGGCCACTGGCCGCCACTCACTCCGCGCTAACCTCCAATTGGACCGGCCTTGTCTATATTGACATTGATCCCTCGACCGGCTTCGGCGGCTACATCATCGGCGAAGGCTTGAACGGGGGATTCACCGCCACTCCGGTCGAACAGTGGCCAAGCGGTTTGGTTAACTTACTCATCAATAAAGCCCTCGACAATTTAACCGCCGTTATTGCCACACCCACCCCAGGCCAGCAATTCACCAAAGGTCAAAAAGTTCCGTGGCAAGCCAACTACAGCGGCACTGTCGCCGTTCTTGGTCTCCCAGTCGGCTGGACCGAAAATCTTGACCTCGACTCTTCTCCCTGGCCCGTCGGTAACGTCGTGATCCCGAGCGGGTACGGGACGACTGCGAGCGTAACCATTTTACTGAAATATCCAACGAGATTAGGTACTAAACACAATGAGTACGATAGCATAATTATTAAAACAGGTGATAAGTATAATATCCCTCCATCGATATTAAAATCTCTCGTAAGACAAGAAAGTGGATCAAAATTCAATCCATTATCCTATCGGTATGAACCATGCATAGACTATAGTTGGTTTTCAGGCACTAATCCTACAATTGGACTCGATGTACATCCTTTCCATCATTTCAAGCTTGCTGGAAAAGATTTATCGGGTAATTCGATAACTCAAGGCGATCAAATATCTACCCTCACAATTTCAGTTTCAACTCTAGCAGGAACTTACTCTAATGGAGGTCTAGTTCTCCAGGATAGTAATAAAGACGGCAACCTAACTCTAAAAGAACTTTGGGATAGTAATGATTCGAAACAAAAGTGGTCCAGTTATTGCCCGTTATCTGAAGCAAATAAAAATTTCACATCGCAATTTCTTGTATCAGCAAGTTATGGATTGGGCCAACTTTTATACAACACAGCAATAGTATACGGATTTGACACATGGACGGAAGGGAGTCCAGCTCGAAATATCTACGACCTCTTCGAACCAAAAGTTTCTCTAGATCTAGCGGCAAAAAAACTTATCAGTGGTTATATAAAGACCACTCCAAGTGGCAACACTTGTGATAGAAACCAAGACTGGTGGATAGCGCTCAAATCGTATAATGGTGCAGGGGCACAAGCAGAAGCTTACGCCGACAGCGTGTGTAAAATCTTTAATTCAGGTATATACTCGTTATTAGAATAAAAAACATGAACAATAATTTCAAAAAAATCTTTACAAGGCTTCTCGTCGTTATTGGTGTAATTTTAGTAGGTTTTTATTTATCAAGAAACGCTAACCTATACACAAATCCTAACGACGGAAATAAAAAAACACAAAGGGAAAAAATTATTTTATCCATAACAGAAAAAAAAGGCGAAGGATTCAATAAGTACAAACTCACTAGTAAAGGTGATGAAAATGTGATCGTCATTCCTTATAAAGAAAAATTTAATTTGCAAGAATGGTATGGTGGAATAATGGTTATACAAAATTATCAAAGTGGATCACCAAGAGTACTATGGGAAATAAAGTCTGAGGCATTTAAAGATATACCCCAAAAACTTGAAGTTCGAGACATAAATAACGATGGCAACAACGAGATTCTTTCTTGGTGGAGCGCGGGCGCAAGACTAGACGCCAATATTTTGTGGATATTCACTTGGACGGGAAACAATTTTACGGATATGACACCTTTAATCTATCAAGATAAAAAAGTTAAAGACGAAGATGCTAATATACCAAAATTCTATGAATCTATTTTCTCTGGCCGTGAAGTTGACGTTAAAGATTTAAATAGTGATGGAGTAAATGAAATTTTAGTAACAAACTTAATACCAACCAAAGTTGATTCTAGCCAGCCCTATACTTCATCCATTCTTGAATCAATGAAGATAGTTAAGATCTACAAATGGAACGGCCACGAATATTATCTCTGGAAAGAAGAAAAACTAAAACCCAATGACCCTAATCCTTAAAAAATTCTTTACCGCCGCGGCCCTCCTCGCGCTAACCGCCAACATCGCGAGCGCCGCCTTAGTTTCTGATTCTGAAGAAACACCGATCACTCAAATCAAGCCCATCTCAACAATTAAAAAAGTCACCGACCCGATTACTAAGCAAGAAGTTTTAATCGAAACCAAAAAAACTGCCACCGACCCCGCCAAAATCAACAAACCCGCCAGTTCCACCCCCGCTTACAAAGCGGGCGAAAAAATCTCCGCCCAACTCAAAATCTTGAGTTTTAAAAAGACAGGAACCGACCCAAGCGCCGATAAAACCCAACCCACCATTACCGATCCGGTCGTCACTGGAATCAATTTCTTAAAAAATAATCAAAACCCCGACGGCTCTTTCGGCTCAAATCCAAAAACTAAATTTCTCGACACCTCCGCCGTCGCGGATCTTCTCGGAAAAATTAATCAAAAAGTTGCCGCCGCTGATCAACCCCTTGTGAGTAGCGCTTACTCCTCCTCAAGAGGATGGATCGACTTTTCTTTTCCCGAAAACAACGACTATCTCGCCCAAAAAATTTCTACTATACTGGTGACGGGCTTACAGGACATCCAATTGGTGTTATATATTTTTATAAAAACCAGCCGTGGAATAAATAGATAAAAAATTTTATAAATATAAACAATGAAAAATAAACACATCCCACTTTTTTTCCTCATAGTTTCAGTTTTAATTGTTTGCGTAATTTTCATCAACAAACCTAAGATTTTTTATCCGCATTATATCTATACTGTCTCGCTTTCTCCTGAAAAAAAATATTTATTACAAGAAGTTGACCTTGAAAATTCAAAAGTCAACAATGTTTTTTCACTAGATCTACCCAAAGGGGAAACAATAAATAGCGCTATAAGCTATGTACCATCTTATCTTTCGTATCTTTTCATTGACGATGGAAACGTAACCAATAAATGGCTATTATACGCTTTTAATACTCAAGCTAGATCGCTAGAAATAGTTAAAACATTTGAAGCCTCAATGCCCACAGTGTCGAGAATACAAGGGCAAGACAACACTGTGCTAGTCAATGAGACGGTGTTTACCGATAGTCAAAAAAATAAATTGTATATCTCAAGAAAAGATTTGTTTAAGTTGGAATTCGAAAAAGATTATGGAGAAGTACCTCAAAAAAGACTAATTCAAATTAAGGGAAATAATGTGAAAGAGTTAGATCAGAACACCCCGTATACACTGTTGTCCGAAGACTCAACAAAAACCAAGCAAGATATACAGGACATAATAATAAGCAAAGACTTCTTTAAAAACGGATTTAGGTGGTTCTCTAGTTATATCACCAATAACTCGAAAAACCGCAGTATCGCCTATTTTTCAAAAACTCCTGATTCCTCTCAGTTCATTGCTTCTGTGATTCATGACAAAAAAATAGTTGATACTTACCTTGCTGTATCACCAGGGCACAATATACACCTTTTAAAGTTTTCACCCGATAACACTAAATTTTATGCAATAAACTATGTAGTGGACCATCAAAATCAATCATCTACTTTTGACGTCTATGATTCAAATAATCTAAAAAAGTTAAGTTCTACTGAGTTAGTAAATGTAAATCCTGGATTTTATGCCAACAGTATTTTTTCGAGTGATAAACACTTCCTTATTACCAATATTTCTAAGATTCCAAATTCGTATCGCCCTAAAGATACCAGCAACACGCAGTCTTATTTATTAATTTATAATCTCGAAACTCAGAAATTAAGCGTTATAAACTCCGATCAATACATAACTATCTTACTTGAACAAGCAGGAGGCGACTAACACCATGACTCCCAAACCTCTCAAAAAACTCTTTGTCACCACGTTTCTATTGATCCTAAGCACCAACCTCTCCTATGCCGCTTTAAGTCTTAACCCTCAAGGTGTTAAAATTATGAAAGTGGCTGTATGTGGTCTTTATACATCAAAATACAAATAATTATGAACAACTTAAATATAAAAAAATATACTCCTACTGTTATTGTGGTTTTAGTGTTTATAGTGTTGTTTGCAATATTCGCGAATAAGCCTGCTAACAGTAACAATACTCAACCGATCGATAAAGAAAAAACAACCTTAAGCAATAGGGATTTGGCAATAAAAGAAGCTCTAAATAATACCGATAAATTACAACAGAGAGCGCAAGTTAATGGAGTAACTTACATTCTTACTGATTACGACGATACGTTTTACGGAGGGGGTCCTAAGGAAAATAAACCCGGATGGAAGTTTGGGGGAATTATTGTTTTTAAGCTTGGTAATGGCAAACCAATTATGTTTTGGGAAAGTGAAGAAGCAATAAATAGAGGATCTGTTCGATTTTTTGATATTAATAACGATGGTATTCCTGAAATTATTTGGGATGGCTATTTCGGAGCGACAGGGAGAGACAGCGCTTTTTATGTTTACAAATTTAATAACACAGGATTCAAACTAATCACCCCCACAGAGACTATCAAGACCTCATCAATAACTTATAAACAAACCATTCTTGGTGGAGACTCTGGTTTTACACAAATAGAAGATATTGACAACGACAAGATCCAAGAAATTATTGTTGGCTATCGGGATGGAGGGATAATTGTTGGTGATCGGAGTGGAGTAATCCACCGGCAAATCTACAAATTCAACGGTCAAACCTATGAACTCTGGAAAGAAGAAAAAATAAAAGGATAAGTTTCTATGAAAAACCGCTCAATCAAAATTATAAATATCATCACTTTGGCATCTATTTTGATCGGCGGTTTTTGGCCACTGGCCGCCACTCACTCCGCGCTAACCTCCACAATCCGCTAAAATCAAAATTCTGGAAGTCAAAAAATCGCCTGCCACTGCTACTAAATCCGCCACGATTGCCGATCCCGTCACCGCCGGCCTCAATTATCTTTTTCAAAATCAAAGTCCAGATGGTTCTTGGTCACACAACGGCAAAATCAAAAATCTCGAAACCGCCGCGGTGGCTAAACTCCTCTCTAAGCTCAACCATAAAGTTGGCGCCTCAAGCACGGAGCAAGGTCAAATTGATACTATTTATCCCAAAGCCCAAGACTGGTTAAGATTTTCCTTTCCGGAGAGCAATGCTTACCTTGCCGATAAAATCACGGCCTTAGCCGCCGCCGGGGATGATATGACCGAACCGATGGATTTCCTCGCCACCCAAATCAACGACTCTAGTCTGGCTTTTGGTCAAGAAAAAGATTCTGGCCCGGAGATTTTAACCACCACCCAAGTCTTGGATGCTCTAAGCGCCGTGAGTTACCAAGATCCAGGCACTGACCCACAGTTCACCTTGAAAGCCGCCCTCCTCTATCTTTTAAATTCCCAAAATTTGGATGGCGGCTGGCCCGAGGTTATCGGCGAACCGAGTTCCTTCTCTGCCACCAATCTCGTCCTTCAATCCTTTTTACCTTACCGAAACACTGTGATCGACGGTTTGCCCGGCGGCGACATTATCATCCCCACCAAAATCAGCCTTGGCCTCGGGTTTCTAAAAAACAATCAATATTTTTGGGGTTCTTGGCAGGACGATCTTTTCTTATCCGCCCTTTCCTATCACACTCTTATCTCCTACGGCACCGCACCGACCTACAACCAGCCAGCCATCGATTATCTAAAAAATACCCAGAGCCCCGACGGCAGTTTCTCCACCCCCGGTTTTATGAAAACCGCGAAAGCCATCGAAGCCCTGGCCAAGCCGGACATCGTGGTCACTGATATTGAAAATCCAGTTTCCGTTCCTAACCCCACCGCCACCCTGCGGATCACGATCCGCAACGACGGTTATTTAACTTCTGAACCCGTCAATCTCTCCGCCCTGCCGCCAGCCTTGAGCCTCAAAATTGACAGCCAGCCCGTGGCGCTCGATTTTACCGGTCTTCCTGCCACTATTACCTTCGAACCGCAATCAACTTTAATTTTAGAAATTCAGTTTAACCAATCTCTTTTCGGCGAGCACAACGTTAATTTCAAAGTTGATTATCAAAGCCCGGAGTTTTGGAAAAATAACAATGCACTCGCGAAAAATATCGCCTTTGGCAGTCCAGAGTTTAGCGGCCCCACTCCGCCCACCTGGTTTGGCGCCTCGACCGGCCCCGGATCGGGCGACGTTACCTTGCGCTGGCAGCAATCTCTTGATCCGTTAAGAAGTTATTACGCGATTTATGGCTCGACCGCGAGCGGTCAGTATGATGCGGGGAGCCCGCTTTACGTTTTTCCTCCCGGCAATTACGCCGGCATCACCTTCCACTTCAGCGATCCTAGTTTCTATAATGTTCCTCTCTACTTCACGATTGTCTCGTTTGATGCCGGCGGCCTCCGCGGCAACTACTCACCCGAATCTTGGGCCAGGGCTTATTCCAATCCCGAAAATTATCGCGGCACCCTCTCGGGCAGCGTCAAAGATGTGAAAACTAACCAAAAAATCCCCAATGCCCAAATTGATTTTTATTTAATCAACACATTTTACGCCGATGGTAGTGGTAACTACTCTATCAATTATTATCCTGGTTTTTACCTGACTACTGTTTATGCCAGTGGTTATTACAGTCAAGACGTGGTGCCGGTTCAAATTATTGCTCAATCCGTTAACACCAAAGATTTATTCATGCTACCTATAAACAGCGGCAATTACCCGCCTCCGGTCGTCGGTCTTCACGGAACATCCGGCGATCACCAAGTCGTGCTCGGCTGGAACGCCTACTCTCCTCCGGCGGACTTTAAGCGCTTCGACATTTTCCGATCTAATTCTTATTTCAGTTCCCCAAGTAACAATCTACTTCTAGCTTCCACTACCGATTCTAACACCACCTTCTTCACCGACACCAATCTTGTGAACGGGGTGAGTTACTATTATGCCGTTTCTGCCGAAAACTTGACCGGTAACCTCGACCCCACCGCCTCGGCGATCGGCCCCTTCCGTCCCGGCTCCGCCCCGGTCGTTTCTAATCTCGCCGCCTCTCAGTCGGCTGGCAATGTCGTTATTGCTTATAACCTTTCCGACGCCGAAAACGTGAGCGCCATTGTGAGTTTCCAGTTCTGGAATGGCTCCTCTTGGCAAGAGGCCTCCACCACCTCCGGTGAAGGCGTGCAGTCGCCGGGCGTCGGTAAAGCTGGCCTCTGGAACGCCAAGCAAGATTTTCCGAGTTTCGAGGGTCAGACCAAAATTAAAATCGTGGCCAAAAAGCAGGGCAATCTGTCTCTCGAATCCTCGGTCGAAACGAGTCCCTTTAATTTAGACACCCAAAATCCCGCCCCACCCACCGTCAATCCCCTTCGTCCCAAAACTGCTTTCTACAATAAAACCTTCGGCGGAGCGAAAGATGCCGACACTTCTATCAAAATGAATGGAGCGCCAGCGGTTTCTTTAAGTTCCAGCACTCTCTGGTCCTACCCGGTAACGCTCCAAACCGGCCTCAATCAGTTTAGTTTCACCTCGGCCGATAACTTTAGCAACGAAAGTTTGCCAACCGCCGCCGCCATCACCTACGATCCTAACTACTTCGTCTGCGGCGACCTAAACGGCGACGAAGTTTTAGACATCTTTGATGTGACGCTTTTAGTCAATGTCGCTTTCCGCGGCGCTTCGCCCCCCGCCCTTTTTGCAAGGGGAGATATTAACGGCGATGGCAAATACGACATTTTCGACGTCACCCTGCTCATCAACCACGTCTTCCGTGGCGGCCCAGCCCCAACTACTTGCATCGGGAGTGGCTAATCACCAAGCTTTTATTTGAGGTTAAAAAGATGATATAATGACTTCTATATGAGGCGATATCTTATTATTGCTTTCGGCTCTCAAACCCAAGGTACTTCAAGCTCTGCCTCTGATTTTGATTTGGCCGTTTTGAGCCATCATCCTCTCACTCTCGACGATAAATATTCTCTTACTAATGAACTTGCTCTCAAACTCAAAGTCTCCGAGGACAAAATTGACCTCATTGATCTTTGGGATGCCCCGCCGCTGCTTCAATATCAAATAGCCACCAAAGGCCAGCTTATCGAAGGTAGCGACTTCGACTTTCTACGGTTTAAAGTACTTGCTTGGAAAAGATATCAAGATACCGCCAAGTTTCGTCGCGCCAGAGAAAAATCACTAGCCAACACTTATGCCAAATGAGCTTATCTTGAAGAAACTTGAACAGATTAAAAAGCTTTTAGGTGAGCTCGAATCTTTACTTTCCGAACCCATTGATAATTTTGAAAAAAATACTGTAAGCATTAGAGCTTCCGAGAGAAATTTTCAACTCATTGTCGACTTAGCTAGCGATATCAACACCCAAATTCTTCTTGAGAAAGGAGAAAAAACTCCCGACACTTACCGACAGTCGTTTACAGCGCTCGGTAGTGCTGGTGTGATAGACAGTGAGCTGGCCCGAGAACTATCCTTGAGCGCCAGTCTCCGCAATATCCTCGTCCACGAGTACGACTTCGAAGAAGATTTTAAAAAGTTTTATGAGTCGGCCAAATCTTTTATTGAGCCGTACAAAACATATCTTAAAAAAGTTTACGATTACGCCATCAAATGAACCCCGAAATCGAAAAACTCCCCGAGTTTGATAACCACGAGCTGGTTTCTTATTTTTCTGACAAGAAAACTGGCCTGCGTGGTTTTGTGGCTATTCACAACACTAACCTTGGTCCAGCAGCAGGAGGTACCCGCTACTGGCCTTATCCATCCGAAGAAGAAGCTCTCCGCGATGTTTTGAATCTGTCGAAGGCCATGACTTACAAATGCGCTATCGCTAGAGTTCCTTACGGCGGAGCCAAAACGGTCATCATAGCCGATCCTAAAAAACTTAAAACCCGAAACTTCTTGGCTGCCTATGCTAAAGTCGTCAATCTTTTCAAAGGCAACCTCATTACCGGCGAAGATGTCGGTATGGAACAGAAAGACATTGATGTTTTAGTCCGCCACTCGCGATTTATTGTTGGGAGAAAAAACAAAGCTGGCGATCTTGGACCCTGGGCCGCACTAGGAGTTTTCTCGGCCATGCAGGCCGCCTTGAGTCTGGTTTTCGGAGAGAACCACATCGAGCGGAGAACCTTTGCCATCAAGGGTTTGGGTAAAGTCGGTAGCGAACTCGCCCAGCTAATTTACGATCGAGGCGGTCATTTGATCGGCGCCGACATCGATGGTGAAAAAGTGGCTTTAGCTAGGAAAAAATTTCCCGGCATCAAAATCGTCAAGCCTGAAGAAATTCATAAACAAAAAGTGGACATCTTTGCCCCCTGCGCTTTGGGCTGCGAAATTAACAGCTTGACCATCAAAGAAATTAACTGCCCGATTGTCTGTGGCGCGGCTAACAATCAACTTTGTGAACCCGAAGACGGCCTTTTAATCCATCGTCGCGGCATTCTTTATATTCCCGACTATCTGGCCAACGCCGGCGGTTTGATTAACGTCGTCGGTGAGTTAAGACGGGGCGGCTACGATCGTAAGTGGGTCGAAGCCAAGTGTCTCGGCATTCGCAAAACCACCCTCGATCTTCTGAAACTATCTAAAAAAAGAAACCTTCCTACCAGTCTAATCGCTGACCAAATTGCCGAGAAGATGTTTAGAGGCAAAACCTAACCCTCACATCTTGAGTCCCGACCCATCTGGTATAATAAAACGGTGAGACCGCTCACTAAGAAAGACCTATCAGCCGATAAAATCCTCCACTTCCTCAAGAACAAGAAGTCGGATTTTTGGTCCCGCGAGCGGGAAAATCGGCCATTGAAGCTTTTCCACGAAGCCGCCCATCGCGTCCCGGCCTATAAAGATTTTTTAAGAAAGCATCGCGTTGATCCCGCCAAAATTAAAACCTTCAAAGATTTTGAACTTCTCCCAACCACTGATAAAAAATCCTATCTCCGCGAGTATCCGTTAGAAAAACTCGCTTGGGATGGTCACTTAAATAAGCCCATCGTTTATACCTCCACCTCCGGCTCAACCGGTGAACCCTTTTATTTTCCAAGAGAACAAAAGCTCGATTGGCAATACTCGATTCTCGCCGAAGAATTTCTAAAAAACAGTTCCTATGGCACCGGCGGCCCAACTTTAGTTATCGTCGGTTTCGGTATGGGTGTCTGGATTGGCGGCATTATTACTTACAAAGCCTTCGAAATCGCGGCGCAAAGAAGCAACCTTCCAGTTTCGATCATTACCCCCGGCACCAATAAGTCAGAAATTTTTCACGCTCTGCGCAACATTGCTTCATATTACAATCAGGTGATTTTAATTGGCTACCCCCCATTCATAAAAGATCTAGTGGATGAAGCTCCAAAAGAAGGAATTAATCTGAAAAAAATCAACCTCCGAATCCTTTTTGCCGCCGAGTCCTTTAGCGAAAAATTCCGTGATTATATTATCAAAAAAACCAACCTCAAGAATCCATATCTTAATACACTGAACATTTATGGCACGGCCGACATCGGCGCCATGGCCTATGAAACCCCAACCTCTATTCTGGTTCGCCGGCTCGCAATGAAAAGCCAGAAACTCTTCAAAGATATTTTTCATAACGTTAACAAAACCCCTACGCTCGCAGAGTATAATCCGTTTTTCATAACCTTCGAGGCCCAAGGCGAGGACATTCTTTTAACTGGCGACAACACCATTCCATTAATCCGCTATTCAATCGGCGACCATGGAGGGGTGATGAGTTTCTCCGAACTCGACAAAAAATTAAAATCCAACGGCATCGATCTTAAAAGAGAAGCTCGAAAAATTGACGCCGAAAAAAATCTTTCCGAAACTCCCTTTGTTTATGTCTATGAAAGAAAAGATTTATCGACAAAACTCTATGGAGCTATTATCTACCCTGAACACATACGCGAGGCTCTCCAGCATGAAAAGCTCGAAACTTTTGTCACTGGAAAATTCACACTGATGACTAAAACCAATAAAAAACAGAATCAGTTTATGGAAGTTCATGTTGAACTCAAACCAAAAATAAGAGGCTCAAAATATCTCGAAAAACTATGTCACGATTTAATTGTCGAAAGTTTATTGCTCAGAAACGCCGAATATAGAAACAATTACTCTTCTGTTCCACATAAAATAAAACCAAAAATGTTCCTATGGCCCCATGGGCACCATCTCCACTTCAAGCCCGGCATAAAACAAAAATGGGTCAAAAAAGAAAACAAAAAATGAAAATTGAAGAAATTTTAAGCCAAAAGGCAAAAATACTTTCGGAATCAAAGCCAGTGATTTTTGATTTGAATAAAGAGGAGGATAAGGCGTCTATTTCTAAGCTTGTAGACGAAAACAAAATTCATCATGTTGTAGATGATTATAAAGAACAACTTCACGAACTCTTCGCCGTTAAAAATCCATCAAAGGTTTTCGCGCCAACCTTTAAAGACGAACTTTTAGCGCATATTGCTGGTCTCGAACAAGAAAAGCCTCTAACTAATCACGGCAAATGGGTTTATTTCCCCTGGATTTCAACCTTTGTTCATATTCTAGATGAGGAAGATTTTCAACTGGTTCGAACCGCCCGAAACAAAAACCTTATCAACGCCGAGGAACAAGAGAAATTCTACAACGCGACCATCGGCATTGGTGGTTTAAGTGTTGGCAACAGCGTGGCTTTGGCAGTCGTTCTTCAGGGTGGAGGGAAAAGGATGAAACTCGCCGACTTTGACACGTTAGCGCTTACCAATACCAATCGCGTCCGCGCTGGCGTCGAAAATCTTGGCGTCAGAAAAGTTGAAGTTACCGCCCGTCAGATCTATCAAATTAATCCTTACGCGGAAATTGAAATTTTTCCCGATGGTTTAACCAAGGAAAACATCTCGCAATTTTTCACTGGATTACCCAAACTCGATATCGTTATCGATGAACTCGACAACCTAGCGGTCAAAGTTTTAATCCGAGAAGAAGCCAAGAAAAACAGGATTGCGGTTGTGATGGCGGCTGACAACGGCGACAACGGCCTTGTCGACATCGAAAGATATGATCTCAACCCAGAAACCCCATTTTTCCACGGGAGGATGGGAGATGTTTCCTATGAAAAACTTGTCAATCTGGACAAAATGGGAATCGGAAGATTGATAGTCCAACATATCGGGGTTGAAACTGTAACTAATAGGGTTCACGAATCTATGCCCCAAATTGGCCGGACTATAGTTTCCTGGCCCCAACTCGGCGGAGCCGCTCTACTAAATGGCTCAGCCGTGGCCTACGTTGTGCGAAAAATTCTTAATGGTCAACCAATCGAGGAAAACCGCGCGCTAATCTCTTTGGACGAAAAACTAATCCCTAGCTACAATTCTCCAATTCAAAAGAAAAAACGCCTCCAAAGCGCCACCGCTTTTCGCAAAATCTTCGGCTAACAAAAATGCAAATCGAGTAGATAGCTTCTCCTAATAGAAATTTGAAAAATGGATAGTGGTGACTCTAAATCCTTATTTAACCATTACCAAAACTTGACTTTCCTCGCTATGCTACTATGATAACATCAAAAAGGTCGAGATATTTCTAATAAAATTAAAGAATTATTATGTTAGCTACCAATCAAGAGTTAAAAACGCCAACTAAAAGAGAGTTAGACCTGAGATTTATTATCAAAGAAGTAGAAAAGAATGAAATCCTCTCCGCATTATGTGAAACTTTAACGGATAAGGGATTAGATTCTCTAACCACAAAGAAAGTCGAAGAGATTCTTTGTACATCTTCTTTGTGTGCAACGAAATAAAACAAGTTAACTTCATTTAAAAAAGCTAGATTAGGCAATTTTCATAACATACCTCCTATGGAAGTTTTGTGTTTAAATTATAGGCAACCAACCCAAATTAATGATTAGGGATGTAAGGGTAAAAACAGCTTTTCAAGAAATCACCTTGAGAGCATTTGATGAACTAACTCTAGAAGAAGTATTACTAGCGCATAGATTACCAACAAACCTTTTTCAAGGTTATCTTATTAGTTTCGGCAAATCTTTAAGACCAATACCTTTAAATACAACTATAAAAGACATTAACGAAGATATTGAGATAATTCTTCAATGTATTCGAGATACCGATTTGAGGCAGATTTTGCCCCAGCAAACCTTTTATAGAAAGTCAGATAATCCCGTTACTATCTTGCGCGGCTTTAATTTATCTCAGGAAAAATGCGTAGAAACTATTTATGAAATAAGCGAGGAGAAAGCTAAGAATATTATTGCCAGTAAAATAGAAGGGTTTCTGAAGCAGTATAGTCTTGCCAAGACAGTTCTTGTTGGGATATCCGGCGGGGGAGATAGTAATACCCTGGTTAGGAGCCTCAAAGCTTATGCGGTTAAAAATGAGCCCGATAAGCGCTATCTATGCTTTACTTTGGTATTTGAACCTTTCTGGCCCCAAAGCGGAGCACTAAGGGCTTCCGAGTTATGTCGAGATAGTAGTATAGAGCATTACATTTACAGCGAAAGCGAGATCGAGAAATTATTATCAATGAAAGATAAGCTTCGGAATTTTTACAGCGATTTCCTTGCTAAATTCGGAGAAAACACCTACGATTTATTTACTACATTTGTCATTACACTTGTGGCTAGAAAATTGTGCAAAAAGAATAATACCACTGAATATTGTCTCGGCTACAATAGAGAGGATGTTCTTACGGAGTTGTTATTTCAATTAATAAATGGCAGGAAACCGCTTCAGTATCCTGTAAGGGAGTTCGGCGACATTAGATTTTTAATGCCCCTATGGGACATCCCCAAGAAAATTCTTGATGCTTGCTATCCAAAATATAGTAGTGTTAATTATCAGGAACGTCAAAGTACAGTACCGAAACCCTTATATCAAAGGAACCTTCTTTTTTACTTAGCACATACTCTCGATGATATTTACAATAACCTTGGTCTTTCACTAATGTCGGGCATAAAAAAGCTGTTCGATAATGACTGGACTCAAGTTGAAAAACTAGAGGGGAAACCCGATCTTTACATCAGTCCCTACGCCGATAAACAACAACTTGAGGAAGTTAGAAATCTACTGAAGGAGTATTTCTAACAAATGTATAAAACATATGTAGAGTATTTGAACGGAAAGTATGTTGCCCTACTTGAAAGAAGAAATAAAAAATTAGTTTAGGGGGAAACCTTATTATGTTCCCGTTTTTCTAGATTATGGAAAAACTTCCAAACGACAAGTTTTATCTAAAGGATAAAGACGAAAACAAAGAAGTTGAACAAGGCGTCACTATCGGAAAGAGTCGATTTATTTATATCAAAGACCGTCTCGCGGGCGGCAAGGTGTTTGTAAATGAAGATAAAAGCACATATTTACGGACCGGCGGCCCTTCAGAAATAGCGGGAGAAGTGAATCTAACTCGAGAGCTTTATAAGAGAGGTTTTCCTGTCCCCAAATTACTCGAAACCGGTACGCTTCCGAATGGAGACGTATATTACATAGAGCAGTCAATGGGTGAGGATGTTTTTGGCGATATTTTTCGAGAAGAAACAAAAACTTCGGGTCATGTGAGTGATAAGTCGTTTGATAAATTTGCGGGAGTTATTAGAAAATATTACGAGGCACAATTTAATCTCTCCAATTTTGTTCCTCATGACCGTAACGCGCTCGCGCGTATGACCATTCTTGAAACAGTCATGAGAAATCATCCTCCGTCTGATAAGATGAGGGAGATGTTTACGATGGCATATGAACGCGCGAGTCAAAAATTATTATCATTACCTTGGGGCTACATACAATCAGATCTAAATGCATTTAATGTTCTCAAAGACGGAGTTATTGATTTTGAAATGGCGGGATTTGGCCCTGTGGGATACGATATCCTTATGAGTGTGTATTTCGGTAGAATGTGGCCAGCAGATCGTGTCGCGTATGTTTTCACAGATGAGCAAATCACAAGATACATCGCCGAAGTGGACAAAGCAGCACAGGATAAAAATTTGCCGGCTCTTAGCTTGTATACCGATGACTTTCTTATTCTGAAGACAATCTGGGCGTCCGGCGGAGATAAAGAATCGTATAGTCCTGATTTCTTACAATGGCGCGTAAGGGTGAGGGATTGGTCTATTAAGCAGTATTTGACTGACAAGAAAATCGACACTAACCAATTTGAGTCTGTAGGTAGACAGGTGTAAATCTCTTTTGCTAGCAGCGTGTCCGAACATTCAGTTTTTGCGTCCGCCAGGGCGCATGCATTTATTCAGAATAAGTTCGAGCTTCGTTCAGTAATTGCCACCATTAGAACCGAGTTTCTTGCCACAAACGGCAGTAAATGTAGTGAAAATACACACTCACAAGTTAGTAAGCCCTGTTTCTGCTATAATTAAACCGTGAAAGAAAACTACGCTCCGTGGGAGATAGACGTAGAAGCGTTTCCCAAGAAGGGGAGCTTAGATGACCAACTGAAATTTCTCCTCGGTTTTGCCATCCTCGCCCCTTCTACTCACAATAGCCAACCCCACATATTATTCGAACCAACTCAATGATTACCAAAGAGGAAATAGTTAGAATTCTCGAAGATTCCGTTAACGCGCCCTCAGGGCACAACATCCAGCCGTGGAGTTTTAAAACATGATTGACCAAGAAACTTTAAGGAAGAGGCTTCTTATCGTAGGAGCATCTCGGGGATATTTATTTGATTTAGACCGAATAGGCCAGTATAATTTTTTCTCTAGGCACAATGTATCGTTTGTAGAAACTGTAACAATAGACTCTATCTTGCCTAATAACAAAAGCATTAAATTTCCGTGTGTTTTAAAACGCAAAACCCTTAGTAGAAACAAAAGATTACCGATAATCAGAGATAGAAAGGCACTCGCCAAACTTCCGAATCTCGGCAAAGGCGAATGGCTACTGCACAAAGAATAGCCTTAAAATTATTAAAGAAGTGGGGAGTGATGAAAATTTTCAACAAGATTAAATTTGCGCGATCATATCAAATATGATACGATTATGCCATAAAAATGATGTGATTCAACCTTTCTGACTATGACTAAGAAAACAACTAAAAGACAAGATTTTATCCTCGAAATCCTTCAAAAAAAGGACAGGGTTCCCATTTCTCAAATAACTGATGAGGTTTCAAAAAGTATCAAACCAGTATCAAAAATAACTGTTAATCGAGATTTAGGAGGGTTAATAAAACTCGGATTTGTTCGACGGGAAGGCGGGGGGCGCGCGGCCACCTACCTCCTTTCTAAACATTTCCATCTTATTCGGGAAATACCCATCGAAGATTACTTCAAAAAAGATCCAGACCAACGAGACGCCAAGAAATCCTTCAACTTCCAAATCTTTTCATTTTTGAAAGATGTCTTTACTGATGAAGAAAAAAAATGGCTGCAAGCTTTGGAGCAAGAGTATCATGGCAACATTCGTCGTCTTTCTCCTGTGGTTATCAAAAAAGAAATGGAGCGCCTCATAATTGAGTTTAGCTGGAAATCATCCCAGATCGAAGGGAACACATACACCTTGCTCGAAACAGAAACCTTACTCAAAGAGCACCATGAAGCAAAAGGTCATAGAAAAGACGAGGCCACCATGCTTTTGAACCATAAGAACGCCCTGGATTTTATTTGGGAAAATAAAAAAGAATTTCGCGCTGTCTCAACGGTAAAAATTGAGCATCTTCATTCGATTATCACAAAAGACCTGGGCATTTCAAAAAACATCAGGAGTTCTTTAGTTGGGATTACCGGAACGGCGTATCAGCCGATCGACAATCAGTGGCAAATCAAGGAGGCGCTCTCGAAAACCAGCGATCTTGTTAACCAAGAAAAAGACCCATTCTCGAAGTCGCTGATAGTTTCCGCTATGATCGCCTACATCCAGCCATTTGAAGACGGTAATAAGCGAATCGCGCGTATTTTGGGCAACGCCCTTTTGTTAGCTAATGACAGCTGTCCGCTTTCCTATCGGAGCGCCAGCGAAGCGGAATACAAAAAAGCCGTCCTCCTCTTTTTCGAACAGAATAACATCAGTTATTACAAAAAGCTTTTCCTGGAGCAGTACGAGTTCGCGGTCAAGAACTATTTCCGATCTTAATTTTATTGACCTGTGGCGATCACCACCTTCGAGGTTGCGTATTGCGTAAGGAAAATCCTGAATGGCCAGCCACTCGAAGAAAACTGCGCCCTAATTTCTCTGGACGAAAAACTCATCCCAAACTACCACTCTCCAGAAGAAGAAAAAGGGAGAAAGGAATCTATTGAAAGTTTTAAGAAAGTATTCGGATTTTAGATCCTGAAAGGTCCAGATACCAAAAGAGAAGACTTATTCAGCCTTCTCTCGTGTTTGATTGAGGTGATGGATACTTACATCATAGGGATAGGCATCCTATTCAGGACTTCGTCTGGAACCATCGAACTTCTCACACAACGACGTAAGTTTTCAAGCATATTTTCTACGCTTGGCCCAGACACTGCCCAATCGCCGCCAGTCCGCTCAACTTCTTGCTTTGCCTGCTTCAAGACTTCTTCCAGCGCATCTTTAAAGCCTTGGCCGATTAGGTTGTCGGAGTAATCTTCAAGCATCCGACTGGCTGTCATTTGGTCGCAGTCTTCGGGCAGAACGAATCCGTCCCAATGTCTGTTTTTTGTTGCCACGATACTCACCCCCTTTCCAGAAGCTAAGGAAAACATACCACTAAAACAAATAATAAGTAAAGTTTATGATAGCATTGGTTACCAGAATTAGAATCAACCCTGGAGCCTAAATTCTTTACAAAATCTCACAAAAAAGGTAGAAGTACTACATTCCTTGGGATAGTCCCAGGGGAAGCTCTTTTACAACTTAATCCTAGAAGGAGGAACAGCACGTATGCGCACAGAAGAAGAAATCATGATGCGCTGCAAGCTCATCCTTGATCAGCTGGATGTTGTCTTGCTGGTTGAGAAGAGTAGCAGTCCCACAGCAACCT
>JACQBP010000030.1 GCA_016194445.1 Candidatus Liptonbacteria bacterium
AGCGGGCGGCGGGCGCGGCCTCTATTTTTGCTCGGGCGCGGCGGAATTCCCCCCACCCCCCTTCCGCCGCGCCCTCACCTCGAATTTTGCGGAACAAAAACGAGATTTGGTTATGTAAAGTTAATTTGACATCCAAGTTTCTAAGCGCTAAACTAAAATATATCAGATATATGAATTATGAAGGAAACTATCAAGAACCAAGTCTACGAATTGCGGACGAAGTCCAACATTACACAAGAAGCGTTAGCCGAAGCACTTGGAGTAACACGCCAAACCATTATTGCCATCGAAAAAGGCAATTATACGCCTTCGGTGATCTTGGCCTTGAAAATTGCTAAATTTTTTAAGAAATCGATTGAGGATATTTTCCAAATCAAATATGAAAAATAACTTACTACAAGAAATCTCAATCTCCGGAATACTGATTATTCTTCTCGTCCTATTCCTTAACCCATTTGGATTTTGGATGCCGACTACATTGCTCATGATGATGGTCTTGGGGTTGGTAGTGGTTTTCGCTTTATTTGCGAGTTTTGTCTGGAGAGAAAACCACAGAGACGAACGGGAAGGACTTCACAAAATGATGGCTGGCAGAATTGCATATCTTACCGGTACGGCTCTGCTTACGCTGGGCATCATAGTCCAAAGTTTTAACCATGAACTTGATCCATGGCTTGTCTTCGCATTAGCAGGAATGATTGTGGCAAAAGTTATTGGTCTTATCTATGGTCAAATTAAGAATTAAAAAATAAATTATGATAATCAAAATATACAAAACGACAACCTGCCCCTATTGCAAAATGGAAGCCGAATATCTTCAGTCAAAAGGAATACCGTTTGAGGAAATCTATGTCGATAAAGATCCAAAAGCTGTCCAAGAAATGATTGCCGAGTCAGGACAAATGGGAGTGCCGTTTACCGTAATTACCAAAGACGACGACTCAAAAATTTCTATTTTGGGATTTGATAAACAAAAACTGGACAACGCACTTGCAAGATAAAGTTATCCACAATAGCAATGTAAAGTGAACTTTACATTATTTCTCAACCGCATTATACTTTAATTAAGTCGAAATAATAATTAACAATAAAAACTATGATAAAAAATTCACAAAAAGGTTTTGCGATGCCCGTAATTATCGCAATAGTTGCAGTCGTACTGGTTTTGGGCGGCGTGGCGTACTATGCCAACCAATCTAGAATACAAGAGGATAAGATGGCGCAGGAAAAGGCCATGATGGAAAAGGAGGCAATGGAACAGAAAGAAAAGGACGCGATGATGAAGAAAGAAGACGGAGAAATGATGAAAAAAGATGAGGGGGCGATGATGGATAAAGGAGAGACCATGATGAAGTATTCCGGCGCAGTGCTTGCCGGAAAGTCGGCACCGCTTCTTGACTTTATGAAAGCGGATTACGACGCAGCAATAAAAACCGACAAACTTGTTGTGCTGTATTTCTATGCCAACTGGTGCCCGATCTGCAAAGCTGAATTTCCGGTCATGCAGAAGGCTTTTAATGAGTTAACCACGGACAATGTAATAGGTTTTCGTGTGAACTATAACGATGATCAAACTGACAACGACGAAAAAAATTTAGCTAAGCAGTTCGGTGTTGCGTACCAGCACACGAAAGTATTTGTTAAAAACGGCCAAAGAATCTTAAAATCTCCCGAGGGTTGGGACGACAAACGCTACGACATGGAGATAAGTAAAGCTTTGAGCCAATAATCTATGACAGAAAGTCTTATCATTGGAGCATTTTTGGGAGGCCTTGTTTCGTTTCTTGCTCCCTGCGTGCTCCCCATAATCCCCGGTTTTCTGGCCTATCTTGCGGGATCAAGTACTGCGGAGGCGGGGTCGAAGCGCAAAGAAATATTCATCAACAGCATTTTCTTTGTGCTTGGTTTTGGAATTGTCTTTGCGCTTCTCGGCGTGCTTTTGAATACGCTTCTTGAGAATATCGCCTACGATGTCCAAACATGGCTTTCGCGTATCGGAGGAGTAATGATCATTTTCTTTGGCCTTTACCTTGTAGGACTCATTAAAATTCCTTTTTTGGAGAGAAAATGCCAAAGACGAGAGAGAAAGCCTTCATAAAATGATGGCGGATCGCATTGCTTTTCTTGTCGGCACGGCTACATTGGTAATCGCCATTATCATTCAAAGTTTTAGACACGAACTTGATGTTTGGCTCGTGGTTACCTTGGGGGTAATGATTTTAGCAAAAATTAGTGGGCTACTGTATGGCCGAATTAAATATTAAATTATGCCAAAAAACTTCACAATAATAATTATTGGAATCGTGCTCGTTATTATTTTGGGGTTCTTGGCGTGGAACACGAGAGAAAAAGATGTTTCGGAGGGCATTATCTCTCATGAACAGGCATTTTCTAGAGATGGCCTGAAAACCGATACCTCCATAGCTTCCATTGCCCTTGAGAAAGTGCTTTCTGGTGGACCAGGCAAAGATGGCATTCCCGCTATCACCAATCCAAAATTTGTCTCGGCAGAACAAGCTAAAAGATTTTTAACCGATGACATTTCCGGCATCCTATTGGTCCGCGGCGAGACCGCGAAATTTTATCCTTACAATATTCTCGTCTGGCATGAGGTGGTAAACGATACGATTGAGGGAGAAGCGGTGGTGGTGACGTTTTGTCCTTTGTGCGCATCCGCGATTGTCTTTGACGCGAATGTCGACGGCAAAAAAGAAACCTTTGGTGTGTCGGGAAAAATCTATGAGTCCAATCTTCTCATGTATGACCATGCCACGGAAAGTCTCTGGTCGCAAATTATCGGTGAAGCCGTGGTGGGTAAAAAAACTGGAAAGAAACTTACGCACATACCGTTTCAACTTGTTTCGTTCGGCGAGATACGCGGACGTTTCCCGCAAGCAGAAATCTTAAGCACAGATACCGGTTTTAGCCGCGATTACACTTTTTATCCCTACGGAGACTACAACAAGAATGACGATATTTATTTTCCTATATCCATAACCGATACGCGCTTGCCCCTCAAAGAACCGATGTATATTGTCGATGTTCTCGGGTCTTCGATTGCGTTTAAATTTCTCGACCTGAAGGAAAATGTTACGGCGCGCGTGAGGGTTGGCACAGAAGAAATCACGGCAGAGTCAAAAAGCGGAGATGTGGTTGTGAAACGAGCTGACGGCACTGTGATTCCAGGATATTATGCACTATGGTTTTCTTGGGCGATACACCATCAGAAAGACGGTATTGTGTGGACGAAAAAATAATCTCACCGTCCTTAAATAGTTATCCACAAGTTAATATGTAAAGCCGACTTGACATCAAGTTTCCTCTCGCATATTCTTATAAGTAAAGGTCGAGATAATTAAGGAACAAAAAAGGAGCATTAAAAAATGAAAAAATTTATTATAGGAATTCCTATTACTGCTCTAGTGTTTGCACTCTTTGCAGCTGCAACACCAGCGCTCGCTGGTCAGCCCGGTTTCGTCTTCCCTGGCGGTTGCTGCTTCTACAATGGCGCGTCTGTCCGCACCGTCGTCCCGCCAGCTGCCTTCCCTAACGAGGGCACTGATAACTTCTACGCTATTGGGGGCGGGGCTGTTGGTCAGAAGGCAATTGTCGCCGTCGCGCCAGGTGATATCGGCTACCATGGCGGCCACTGGGCGTTCTATGGGGTAACGTGGAATGTTACACCCTATCTTTTAACTTCAGAGACAGCCGTGCTCGCCGCCGAGAGCGCGGGTGACGTGACCGTTACCAGAGATCCCTCAAAGGATTTTCTCTGTCCGATCCAGCCGTAATGAGAGATTGTTATTTAGGAAGAGTCCAAGGTTTCTTGGATTCTTCTTAGAATGGTAATATTAATTTAATTTTGATAAACTAAAATTATGACAAACAATAACTCATCCCGAAAAAATCGAAGATCCTCGACAAAGTCGGGACAAAAAGGTTTTGCGATACCTATCATTATCGCAATAGTTGCTCTAGTGATAGTAGTTGGAGGAATTGGATATTTTGCTACACGCACAAAACCCTCACCTACCGTTACTACGGAAGCGCCAGTAGTCGAGAAAACATTGCCAGACGGCACTGTGGTCAAAGCCGATGGAACGATGATCAAGCCAGACGGCACAATGGTAAAAACAGACGGAACCATGGTCAAGCCCGATGGCACAATGATTAAACCTGACGGAACTATGATAAAACCAGATGGAACGATGGTTAAACCAGACGGGACTATGGTGAAGCCAACGAGTACCAACACGGAAAAGAAAACGGATGGGGCGATGATGGCAAAATACACAGGAACGGTTCTTGCCGGTAAATCAGCTCCGCTTCTTGATTACAACAAGGCGGATTACGATGCGACGATTGCATCAGATAAGCTCGTGGTGCTCTACTTCTATGCCAACTGGTGTCCGATCTGCAAAGAAGAAACCAAAAATGCTCTTTATCCCGCATTCAACGAACTCACGACTGATAAGGTGGTCGGCATTCGCATCAATTACAAAGACAGTGATACGGACAAAGACGAAGAAAATCTGGCACGCCAGTACGGCATTCCTTATCAGCACACGAAAGTACTTGTGAAGAATGGCAAACAAATTTTGAAAGCGCCCGACGGATGGGATAAGGCGCGCTACATCGCCGAGATTAACAAAGCGCTCGCTCAATAAACAGTATGGAAAATATCAACTCAACGACACGAGTCATAAAACCACCGCGCGATTGGAGCATATTCTTCTCAAGCGTTTTCTTTGTGCTGGGTTTCTCCCTCGTCTTCTCACTGGTCGGTGTCCTTTTGCAGACGATACTTTCAAATGTTTCCTACACAGTCCAGGAATGGTTGGGCCGAATTGGCGGCGTCATTATTATTCTGTTCGGATTTTTCTTGCTCGGTTTGTTCACTCCGGCCTTTTTGAAACGCGATCATAAAATTCTGGTCAAACAGCGCTTTCGTTCCCACTATCTGACCTCGTTCGTTTTTGGCGCGGCTTTTGCCGTGGGCTGGACACCGTGTGTTTCTGTGGCGCTGGGCGCGATCTTGGCGCTTTCGACCACACAGGCATCGAGCGCGTTTTTGCTCCTTTTCGCCTACACGCTAGGAATTGGAATCCCGTTCCTTCTGGTCGGGCTTTTCACCAATCAGGCCCAGGCGCTCATCAACCGCCTAGGAAAGAAACTTCTCTACTTTCAGTATTTTTTTGGTATTGTTCTCATTGCGATGGGCGTTCTTGTTTTTACCGGAACACTTTCTCGCATTGCAAATCTTCAGTTTCTCACCGACATTCTTCTTTCTCTTAATTTAGTAACCTCGATCGGCGGTGGTATCAGCTCGCTTACGATTTTTAACTTTGGTGTTTCTTTCCTTGCCGGAGTCGGATCATTCTTAAGTCCCTGTATGTTGCCGCTTATACCCGGCTTTCTTTCTTACCTTGCTTCCACGGCAGTAAAAAAAGAAGCGCTCTCATAATATGGGTCCTCAAAAAATTATTATTTCCATCGTGCTTATTGTTGCCGTTATCGGAGGCATCATATATCTCAATTCACAAAAAGCAGACAGGTCGGGCAACGACGGAGGCGTTAGTGTTGTTCCCCGATTTTCCAATGATAGTGAGAAAAATCCGTCTGTTTCGCCGGAAGATAAAGCTGTAGTCTCAGCAAAACCATCAGCCGATGAAAAAACTACCAGTCTTCAAAAGTCAAAAAAGTATCCATTAGCAAAAGAGATTACGACCCCGGATGGTTTCATCAATACCGATGAAAAACCGGTAACTATTGGTGAGTTTGTAGGAAAGAAAGTGGTTCTCATTGATTTCTGGACATATAGCTGTATCAATTGCCAACGAACGACACCTTATTTGAATGCATGGTACGAAAAATATAAAGACAAGGGCCTTGTCATTATCGGAATCCATACTCCGGAGTTCGAATTTGAAAAAGTCTACCAAAATGTTCTTGATGCAACAAAGAAAGAAGGGATCAAGTATCCCGTAGTTCTAGATAACGATTACTCAACATGGAACGCATATCAAAATCGCTTCTGGCCAAGAAAGTATCTCATCGATATTGACGGCTATATCGTTTATGATCACATCGGCGAGGGGGCGTATGAGGAAACAGAAAAGAAAATTCAGGAGGCTCTCTCGGAACGCATGGCCGTCTTGGGAGAAAGTGGAGCAATTAGCCAGCCGCTGACGAAAGAAATTCTTGCAGAGAACGGAGCGAGAAGTCCAGAAACGTATTTCGGATCGGCGCGCAATGATCAGCAAAAGAACCTTCTTTTTCCCAACGACAGCTGGGATATAACATCCGAATTTGCTCAAAATAATTCTGCAAATGCGAGCATCGTTTATACATACACCGCCAAAGATGTTTTCTTTGTTGCAGAAGCTGGCATTGAAACTGTTGTTGAAGTACTTTTGGACGGAAAACCTCTTGAGGCAGGTGTCGGAGCAGATATTATAAAAACTTCAGATGGAAAGAGTGTCGTGAAAATAAAAGAAGCACGACTCTATAAAATCATTCAAGGCGACAAATCAGAAACTCACAAACTTGAAATGAGAATCCAAAAGCCGGGACTCAAAGTGTTCACATTTACTTTTGGCTAACCAAATCTCGTTTTTGTTCCGCAAAATTCGAGGTGAGGGCGCGGCGGAAGGGGGGTGTGGGGGGAATTCCGCCGCGCCCGAGCAAAAATAGAGGCCGCGCCCGCCGCCCGCTCGTTCAGAGCAGAGCCAAGCAAAATACTCTTTTCCTTTTTAGAAGAATTTTTTGGTGGCACGCGTAAATCGGAAATCGTAAAGAGTATTTTGCTTGGCGGCGAGCGTTAGCGAGCAGCGGCGGGGCGGCTTCCATTGGTCAAGAATTTTTGATAAAGTAGGTTCGAGCGAAGTCATAAAGATACTCCCATGAGATTAGTAAAAATTATCACCACGGTTCCTCTATCACAGGCAGATCGCGTGCGTGAAGCGGTGGGTAATGCAGGGGCGGGAGCGCTCGGGA
>JACQBP010000033.1 GCA_016194445.1 Candidatus Liptonbacteria bacterium
TCAGAGCTTGCTTAAGGAAACGAAGAAGACGGCGGCGGAAATTCGGAGCCGGATTTTCGATCTTTTAGGCGGAGGGGAGTTGAGCTTTGAGGACGCTTATAAATTTGCGAAGTTGGCTGGCGATTCAACGGGCGTGGACCCAGCTTTTATCCTCGCGATTTTGGATCGGGAGTCGGCGTTGGGCAAGAATGTGGGCAAGTGTAGTTATCAAAAAGCCATGAACCCAACGCGAGATGTGCCCATATTTTTGGAATTACTTAAGAGTTTGAAGATCAGTTTAGATTCAACGGCAGTTCTGGTTTCTTGTCCCAACCGCGATGGGACCTACGGCGGAGCGATGGGGCCGGCGCAGTTTATTCCTTCGACTTGGATAAAATATGACGACGAGGTTTCAAAAATCTCGGGGAATGCACCGGCTTCGCCTTGGAATAACGCCGACGCTTTTGTCGCCACCGCCCTTTACTTGAAAGATTCTTTAAGTCAGTGCGTGAGTTACTCGGCAAATAAAACCAGCCAGGAGAGATGCGCGGCAGCGAAGTATTACTCTGGAGGGAACTGGAAGCGGCACCTTTGGACTTATTGCTTTTCGGAATCGGCGGTTCGGTTTTTCCAGCGAAACCAACCGCCTGCGCTCTCGGCGCGAAAACTCTTCGCTTCGCTCCGAGGCCGAGCTTTTCGCGCCTCCGAGAGCTTCCTCAAAACACATCCTTAAAATTTCTATATTCTGGCTTTTTTTGGTATAAATGAACTTAATGTACAAGAAACTAACTTTAAAGAACGGTTTAAGAGTAGTTTTGGTGCCGCAGGGAGGTTTGGCGGCGACGGTTTTGATTTTGGTAGAGGCGGGTTCGGAGTATGAAACCAAGCGGATTAATGGCTTATCTCATTTTTTGGAACATTTGATGTTTAAGGGGACCAAGAATCGGCCGAAGTCCGGAACGATTGCCAACGAACTCGACAGTCTCGGAGCCGAATACAACGCCTTTACGGGTGGGCAGTACACCGGTTATTACGCTAAGGTGCAAAAGGAGAAGATTGAGAAGGCGGTGGATTTGGTATCGGACCTGTATTTGAATCCGATTTTTATTCCGGAAGAGATTGAGAAAGAGAGGGGAGTCTCCTTGAAGAGAGATGATTTTCAAACTTATCGCGATCAGCACTACGTGGCGCCGAAGACGTTGGTCGTGGTGGCTGGCAGTTTTGACGTAAAGAAAGTGAGGGGTCAGATCGAGAGTTTGTTTTCAGATTTACCCAAGCGAGCGAAGTTAGCTAAGAAAAAAACATTAGAGAAACAATCAAAGTCAGAAGCGCTCGTAAAGTTTAAAGAATCGGATCAGAGTCATTTGGTTTTGGGAGTGCGCGCTTTTGATATTTTTGATAAGCGACGATACGCGCTTCAGGTTTTGGCCAATATCTTGGGTGGGGGAATGAGTTCTCGGTTGTTTCACCGGGTGAGAGAAGATTTGGGGGCGGCGTATTACGTGCGGGCGGAATCGGATTTGTCTTTGGATCATGGATGCCTGGCCGTTTCGGCGGGAGTGGATCACGCGAAAATTGATTTGGTCATTACGGCCGTTTTAGAAGAGATGAATAGGTTGAAAAAGGAAATGGTTTCGGAGACAGAGATGAAAAAGTCAAAAGATCATTTGATTGGGAATTTTATTTTGGGTTTGGAGTCTTCGGATGAACTGGCGTCTTACTATGGCGGGCAGGAAATTATTACCGGCAAGATCAAGACGCCAGACGAGGTGATCAAAAACGTAAAGGCGGTTAAACCTGAAGAGATTCAGGCGGTGGCGAAAACTTTTTTTGTGGATAGGGGATTGAATTTAGCGGTGATTGGGCCATACAAGAGTAGTGAGGGTTTCAAGAAGATTTTGAAGTTTTAGGTTTGGTTTAAGAATTTTTATTCACTCAACCCGCTCCGTCTTTTGGAAATTTTATTCCCTCGGCTTAATTTTTCAGATAAATTGAACGGTCCCCGTCGGCTTTCGCAGGCTTAAGCCTCCGACCATTCAATTTGGGGATGAAAAATTTTCGCCTCGCTCATTAATTTCCTAAAAGGCTCTGCTTATGGTTTCGTGAATAAAAATTCTTAAACCATTTTATTTTCAGTAGGTCTTGAAACTTTTCTTGAAGCTAGAGGAGGGAGTGGGAAGAAGTTGACAGGTGAGAGTACGGGTGGTATAAGATAGGTAGTTCCTTGATTAACAAGGGCGCTCTGACCCGAGAGAGTCGGGTGGTGTATTGGGCGACACGTTCTTAGATTTATGAACACGTCGCGAGAAAGGGGAACGAACATGTCGAAAGACGAGTTCGTACTGACAGTCGGACAGGCTCAAAAACTTGAGTTTGCCTTGCGGCGAAACAGGTATGATCCAGCGTTGGTTAAGGTGATGACAAAGGGAGACAATCTCGGACTATTTCGAGACGTACTCCTCGGTCAAGCCGAGATCAAGCCGATCGAACACTTAATTGACTGTGACGCCGATCCGTTTGTGCCCAAAGGCTGGGAAGTGGTGGAGCACCACAAGGGAGGCCGCCTCAAGTGGGATACGAGAAAGGTGAAGCTCTATCTTTCCAAACGC
>JACQBP010000007.1 GCA_016194445.1 Candidatus Liptonbacteria bacterium
GACCGATAATTCCTCGATAACCAAGATCTTTCTGACATCTCTCTCGGATGATCTCGATTATGCGGTCATTGGCCTGATGTGGGATGATGGCTTTGAAGTGGCTTAAAGCGGCACTTAGATCATCGATAGTAAGCATCGGGAGTCCATAGTGACGCAAGGCCGATGGAATAAAAGTGTCAGCCCATTTGTCCTGCCAAGCTTGCCCCTTCCGTTTCGGTAGCAAGATCGGTGGGATCTCATTCATCACCTCACGGCCCATCATCCTCATGAGATCGCGTCGGTCGAATGGGTTGGCAACCATTTGTGGAGTCACCGCTATCCGAGAACCGCCAGCTGGAACGATGATCAGATCGGCAAACTCCGGGACAGCTCGCGAAAAAAATCCCCGAGGCGGCAGTGCATCTTGCTCGATGGGAACTCGACTCATCATTACCGCTCGTCCATCATCCGCCAAAATTGGCACAAGACCCCGATCGTAAGGGCTTCGAGTGGTCGTCATCTTGTCAGCGCCAATGACAAGAACATTTTGACAGGTTCCGTCATAAATGGCTCTTCGTGCGTGAGCCATCGCCACCGAAAAACTCGAACATGCCTCCGGCGTGTCAGCAAAAAAGAAATTGCTTGGACTCCGACCCAATCCGCACTTCAACATGATGCGGCCGGTTAAAGTTGGTGTGCAGTGGGGTTCATCGGGGCTAACCGACGCCACCACTAATCCGTCAATGTCATCCGCTGTGAGACCAGCCATTTGCATTGCTCTTTTCCCAGCCTCCGCTGCCATATCGCTCGTCGTGGTGTTGGCGTCAGCCCAATAGCGCATGCGAATTCCGGTCCTCTCGAAAATCCACTGATCGTCAGTTCGGAGTTCCTCGATCAAGAGACTGTGCCACAGCGTCATACGATCCGTTCTAGATCGGTAGTTTAAAGGGTGTCCAGTCAGTTCCAAGAACTTTGGCTCATATTTCTCACGCAGAGCCTTAGCTCTTGGATCATCCGATCCCCACCAATCAATTGATGCTTCGCTATGAATCCAACTTCGCACCTGCGGTTCCGTTGCCCTCAACTCTCGCGCCACATCGTCATTCGTCATCAGCCGCAACCCTGTGGTCGCGTGACCAATCCCAGTGATCGCTGCGCCCCACTGTTCATATCCCATCTCTCTCCTCCTCGTCTATGGTCAATTGTCGAATCAAGTTCGTTGATTGAACTCGGGTGCTAATTTGAATTCTATTCGTTTTATTCGATAAGTCAAAAGATGATATAATCATTTCGATGCTGGAGGTAGAGATCAAAAAGTTTTTCAAAGGCGACGTTGAAGTCGATTCAACCACGCTTGAAAAATACAGCGAGGACGCGAGCATCTTTCATATCCAGCCAGAGCTCGTAGTTTTCCCGCGAAATGTCGAGGACATCAAAAACCTCGTTAAATTTGTGGCCCAAAAAAAGAAAAAAGATCAAAAGATTTCAATTTCTCCTCGTGCCGCCGGGACAGATATGACCGGCGGTTCGCTCACCGAATCTATCGTTCTCGGTTTCACCAAATATTTCAACCGTATCAAAGAAATCAAAAAAGATAACGATGGCGGCTACGCCATAACCGAACCCGGTGTTTATTATCGAGATTTTGAAAAAGAAACTTTAAAACAAGGCTTGCTTTACCCGCCCTATCCCGCTTCGCGCGAACTTTGCGCCATGGGCGGCATCGTTTCAAACAATTCCGCCGGCGAAAAATCCTTGTCCTACGGCGAAGCCAAAGATTATGTGATGGAACTCAAAATGGTCTTGTCCGACGGCAACGAGTATACGCTGAAACCCCTTAACGAATCGGAACTCAAGCAGAAAATAAAACTCAAAACTTTCGAAGGCAAAATCTACAGCCAACTTTTTGATCTCGCTAAAAAAAACGCCAAGATTATCCAAGCCGCCGAACCTAAGGTTTCCAAAAATTCCTCCGGCTACTTTCTCTGGTATCTTTGGGACGGGAAAACTTTTGATATCACCAAACTCCTCGTCGGCTCGCAAGGCACTCTTGGTATTGTCACCGAAGCCAAGTTGAAGTTAGTCAAAGTCAAAGCCCATTCTCGGCTCGTCGTCGTTTTTCTTAAGGATTTGAAACCTCTCGGGGATCTCGTAAACACCATCCTCGGCTTCAAACCCGAAACTTTAGAATGTTACGACAACAAAACCCTAATTTTAGCGATGAAATTTTTACCGAGTTTGATCAAATCTCTGATTGTCAAAAAACACAATCTCTTCAAATTATTTTTCCAATTTCTGCCGGACCTCTGGATTCTTCTCACCTTTGGCATGCCCAAATTAGTTCTCCTCGCCGAATTTACCGGCGACGATGAAAACAAAGTCGTGAACAATTCGAAATTACTTTTAAGGAAAGTTGAAGAGTTGGGTTTCAAAGCTCGAATGACCAAAAGCCAGGACGAAGGCGAAAAATACTGGACCATCCGTCGGGAAAGTTTTAATTTGCTTCGCCAAAAGGTTAAGGGCAAACACACCGCGCCTTTTATCGACGACGTGATTGTGAACCCCAAGTATATGCCCGAATTTCTGCCCCGTCTGAACGCTCTAGTTGGCAAATATAAAGAATTAAACTACACCATCGCCGGCCACGCCGGTGACGGCAATTTCCACATCATCCCCTTGGCCGACTTCAAAAACCCTAATCTAAAAAGCGTCATCCGCAAGCTCTCCAAAGAAGTTTTTGATCTGGTGAAAGAATATGGCGGCTCCATCACCGCCGAACACAACGACGGCTTAACCCGCACTCCGTATTTAAATGAAATCTACCCAAAACATCTTCAATCCCGGCAAAAAAGTGAACGGCAATTTAAACTACGCCCTCGACCACATCAAAAAAGAATAAAAATACCGCTGGATTTCGGTCACCCCATCGGCGTGTATCGCCCGGGCTCCGACTGATCCAGCGGCTTGTTTTCCCCATTTCGGAGGGTTAACCTAGTTAAATTACACCCTTGCCGTTAATTGTCAATCTTTATTCCTAGTCGCAATCAGTCTCAATAATATAACCATGAGAATCATTGCTCATCTTGATATGGACGCTTTCTTCGCCGCCGTCGAAGAACGTGATCGGCCTCGGTTAAAAGGCCGGCCGATTGTGGTTGGTGCCAATCCCGAAGACGGTAAAGGCCGGGGAGTTGTTTCCACCGCCAATTATAAAGCCCGCGCCTACGGCATCCACTCCGCCATGCCCGTTACTCGAGCTTGGGAACTTTCCGAAAAAGCCAAAAAAGAAGGCAGACCCGAAGTCGTCTTCATTACTCCGAGCGGTCATCGCTATGGAGAAGTTTCAGATAATATATTTACGCTCGTGGGAAAGATTCTTGAGCAAGCTTGCCCTCCTAAATTTGAGGGGGGAAATTTAGAGCGGGTCAGTGTGGACGAAGCTTTCTTGGATTTGAGCTCGCTTGGCAGTTTTGAAAAAGCCGAATCAGTCGTGAGTAAAATAAAAATGGAAATTTTATCCAAAGAAAAGCTCACCTGTTCGATCGGCCTCGGCCCCAATAAACTTATCGCCAAAATCGCCTCGGATTTCAAAAAACCCAACGGTTTAACCGTCGTTCGCGAAGATGAGATTGAAGCTTTTCTAGAACCAATGCCCATTCGAAAAATTCCAGGGCTAGGTCCCAAAACGGAAATCATCCTTAATCAAATCGGCGTGAAAACCGTCAAAGACTTAAAAGAAGTTTCGCTCGAAGAACTAAACAAAATATTAGGAAAACCCCGACGCGAAGGGTCGGGGTCCCGACCTCGAAAAGCGTCGGGATGGGGGATAGCGCTTTACAAAAAAGCTCAAGGGTTAGACGACTCACCAATCAGCGGACAAGAAGAGGGAGCTAAGTCCATCGGTGAGCAAGAAACTTTTGCGAAAGACACTCTCGATCCCAACTTCATTACGGATCGGTTAAAACTCTTGACCGCGAGCGTTATGAGGAGTTTTCAAAAAAGCGGTTTTGAATCTTTCCGCGCCGTTGTCGTCACCGTTCGCTTCTCTGGCTTTGAAACCAAAAACCGAAGTTATACTTTAAAAGAACCCGTCTCTGAGTTAAAAACTCTCGAATTTGAAGCCCTCAAACTCCTTTATCCATTTTTTGATAAGCGAGAAAACCCCACCAAAAAGAAAATTCGCCTAATCGGAGTTAGGATTGAAAAAATAAAGTAACCCCCTAGATTTAAAAATATTTGCTCGACTTTGCCACTAAACCTAACGAAATATGGGCAAATTAGGGTGTAACTTTCCAAAAAAGGCCTCGTATCATAACTATAAGTAATAAAAATATAAGCGTACTCCGCGCTCAATCGGAGCAAAAAAAGTTGAAAAAACAAAAAATAAATAAAATGAAAAAATATCTCGTTTTGTTTTTAGGTTTGACATTGGGGTTCTCGAGCCTAGCTCCAATCATTGTTTCCGCTCAAACCTCTAATTTTCAAGCCCAGCTGGATATGATTAACCAGCTCACCAAACAGATCCAAGATCTGCAAAATCAGATTCTGGCTCTGCAACAAAAGTCAGCGCAGTTACAAGTCGAGCAACAAAAACAAGTCGGAGAATTAATCCGGAGTCTTAAGCAAGGCTCAACGGGACAAGACGTAAAAATTCTCCAAGCCCTTTTGGCGGCCAATTCGGATGTTTACCCGGAAGGATTGATTACTGGTTTGTATGGACCTTTAACCGCCAAAGCCGTGAGGAAATTTCAATCCAAACATGGCATTGAACAAGCTGGCGTGGTCGGCCCCAAAACCTTAAAGAAGCTAAATGAGTTCTTAAGAGAAAACCCGATTGCTTTTCAAGTTAGTGCCGCGAGTATTGGTTCTTCAACAGCTTCGGGTAGAAATCACGATAACGATGAAGATAAAAACTCGGAGGGCCACGAATTTTGCGCCATCGTTCCTCCTGGTCACTTGATTGCGAAAGGCTGGTTGAAGAAAAACGATAAACCCATTGTCCCGATTTGCCAGACCCTTCCCCGGGCATCGCAAAGCAAATCGGTAACGATGGCCACCCCACCTCCACCATTGACACCACTCCTCCGACCATCACTTTAGTGAGCGTGATCAATGTGACTCCGACCAGCGCCACTGTCACTTGGGGCACTAGCGAACTGGCGACAAGCAAAGTTTATTATTCGACCACTTCTACCGTGAGCACCTCTTCGCCTGCTGTCGAAAACACCACTTTGGTTCTAAGTCATTCTCTTAACTTAACCGGCCTTAGCGCTTCCACGACTTACTACTACCTGGTTGAATCCAAAGATGCCGCCGGTAATACTTCGCTTTCCAGTGTCGGCAATTTTACCACTCCTTCCGTCGATATCACCGCTCCGAGTATTTCCGCCATCACCACGACTGACATCACCTCAAGTGGCGCCACCGTCAACTGGATGACCAATGAAAACGCCACGAGCAAAGTTTATTATTCCACCGCTTCCCCAGTTGATTTTGGAACCGCGCTCTCGGTTTCTAACAGTTCTTTCGTCACCGCCCACTCTCTAAACTTGAGCAGTCTAAGCGCTTCCACGACTTACTATTTTGTGGTCGAATCGAGCGATGGTTCGAGCAATCGCGCCACCTCCACTCAAAATTCCTTCACCACTCTCCCTCCGCCTGATACCACGGCGCCGATTATCTCGAATGTCGTTGCCGGAAGCGTCAGCTCGACTAGCGCCACGATTACCTGGACCACTGACGAAAACGCCACGAGCAAAGTTTACTACAGCCTCTCCACCCCCGTTAATCTTGGTACCGCGTCCGTGACAGAAGTTGCTGGTCTAACAATGGCCCACTCTGTCGGTCTATCCGGACTCACCGCTTCATCCACCTACTACTTCATAGTCGAATCCAAAGACGCCGTGAGTAATACCGGTACTTCTAGCCAATCCAGCCTCACCACCACTCCTTAATAGACGTAGTTTTGTAAGTAGCATCAAAGCCTCGTCCACCATTCGCCAACCGGCGCTAAAGGACGGGGTTTTGTGCTAAAATCAAAGTATGACCCTCACCAAACTCGGCCACTGCTGTTTAGTGATCGAAGATCAGGGACTAAGAATTTTAACTGATCCCGGCGAGTATTCAACACTCCAAAACGAAGTCAAAAATATTGATTTAATTTTGATTACCCACGAACACGGCGATCATCTCCACGTGGAATCCCTCAAAACCGTTTTAGAGAATAACCCAAAGGCCAAAATCATCACCAATCACGGCGTCGGAAAAATTTTAACTGGAGAGGGGATACCTCATGAATTTCTCGAGCACGGTCAGGAAAAAATTGTGGGCGGTTTAAAACTCGAAGGCCACGGCGATCGTCACGCCGACATCTACGAAACCGTCCCGGTGGTTCAAAACACTGGTTACTTCATTAGCGAAAGATTATTTTATCCCGGCGATGCTTTATATAATCCCCAAAAACCCGTCGAAATTCTAGCCCTTCCCGTGGCCGGCGCTTGGCTTCCGATTGCGGACGCGGTTAATTACGCCAAACTTATCAAACCGCAAATCTGTTTTCCCGTTCACGACGCTAATCTCAAATGGCCCGGTTTTACTCACCGAATTCCGGGTGGGGCTTTAACTCCTCTCGGCATAAAATTTATTGTCCCAGAGGAAAATAAATCCATCACCTTGTAAGATGGATGCGGTAGTTGAAAAAGTAAATTCAAAAGCAGTCTTTCTAATTGACGTCCGCACGGAGAGGGAATGGAATTCCGGTCACGCCAAAGGCGCCATCCATTTTGAATTATCAAAAATCCAAAAAGGAGGAACGCCAGAATTACCAAGAGACGCTAAAATTTATCTCTATTGTCGTTCTGGCAATCGGTCGGGTATTGCCAATGACATTTTAAAAAAAGCTGGTTTCAAGAATACGGAAAACCTCGGCGGCCTTTCGGACTGGCAAGCTCTCGGCGGCGAAATAGAAAAATAAAAAACTTGAGCGTACAATTAAGTCTATGACCAGTAAATTTTTAAAATGGCTCCTTTGGTCCATCGCTATTTCTTTAGCGGTCATTCTATTTGAAATTCTCTACTTTAAATTCACAGTTCACTAAATTTTTGTTAAAATTATTTTATGGACAAAATTCAAAAATCTAACGAAGAATGGAAAAAGAAACTCGACGCCCACACCTATCACGTCACCCGCGAAGGCGGCACCGAAGCGGCTTTCACTGGCAAGTATTGGGATAACCACGAGAAAGGAATGTACAAATGCTCAAACTGCGGCTTGGAGCTTTTTTCTTCTGACACTAAATTTAACTCCGGCACCGGCTGGCCCAGTTTTACGGAACCCGCCAATAAGGAAAACATTGAACTCAAAGAAGACACCAGTCACGGCATGCCTGCCCGCCGAAGCCTTAGCGCAGGCGGGAGCCGCGTTGAAGTTATTTGCAAACGCTGCGGCGCTCACTTAGGCCACGTCTTTGACGATTTACCCGCTGAAATTAAAAAGGCGGGCGGTCCCCACTGCAAAAAATTTTGTATTAATTCCGCTTCGCTCAATTTAGAAACAAAAAAATAAATTAAAGTCGAGGGAATAGATAAATCTTCATGTCCAAAAAAGCCTATCTCATCAGCGCAATCGTGATTGTAGTCGTCCTTGCCTTTATTCTTTTCTCGGGCCAGTAATCTTGTCAAAGCGGTGATCTTATGGGGTTGACCACTTCGTCGCCTTCGTTTAAACCAGAAATGATTTCCACATTCCCGTCTCTTCCGGTTATCCCCAGTTCGACTGGAATTTGTCTAAAGTCATTTCCATTCTTTCCCGTGAACTTTTTTACAAAAGCGCCTTTCTCGCTCTCGATAATGGCAAATTTCGGCAAAGTTAAAGCGTCGTTTTTAATTTGGGTCCGAATGACTAAATCCGCAGTCAGGCCGCCTTTCATCCGCGCGTCTTCTTTGTCGAATCCCACTTTAATTTTAAAATTAACCACTCCGTTCACTAAAGTTTCGGCTGGTTCGATGTAACTAATTTTCCCCGAAGCCGTTTCTCCCGGAAAAGCGTCTAAGGTTATCTTGACCGGATTGCCAAGCGCGATTTTGGCGATATCAATTTCCGGGACATTCGCTTCGATTTCAAATCGGTTGGCCGAAATTACAGCCACCAGTGGCGAGTCTGCCGCCACAACTTCACCAACTTTAGCATCTTGTCGTGTCACTACCCCTTCAATCGGTGAGCGGATGATATTTTTGTTAATCTGAGCCAGAATCAGTTGCTCTCTGGCTTCCGCCTGCTTTAATTCCGCTTCCTTACTTTGTAGTTGCTCTGGTGTCGCTCCGGCCAATTTCAATTTCAACTCATCTTCGATTTTTTGGACGCTTATTTTTTCAGAAGCGATCACTTGCTTTTTGCCATTCACGTTTCCCATGGCATCGTTGACGTTAGTTCGCGCCAGATTTAAATTAGTTCGGTATGAATCCACCGTCGCTTGAGAAAGGCCAACGTTGCTGTTGAGAATTTCCGCCGTCCGACTCAAGAAATTTTTGAAAAATAAAAGCTGGTTTCCCCCGTCATCGAGCGAGAGGTCAAGATCGCTTTGAATCATGAGCGGCCCGAGTTTCGCCAGTTTTTGTTTCCAATCGTTTAGTCGATTTCCCGCTTCGAGTCGTTTGTTTTTAAGGTCCGCTTCACCCTGAGAATTACCAGTCGAGAAAGTTAATTGCGGACTCGCATCGTCATCATTGGTAAATAGAGGGTCAAGTTGTTTTCGAATGGCATCCTCGGCCTTGATGTAAGCGCCGCCCAGAACATCCGAAACGCTATCGTAATCATTTTTTAAATCTTGTTTCGCTTTATCGAGTTCCGTTTGTTTCACGCGAATATCTTCTTCGCGCGCGCCTTTCACAAGTTCCTGCCAATTGGCGTTTGCCGCCTCGACATTCGCTTGGGCTTCGAGCAATTGGGCCTTTAATTCTGAATTATCTAATTCAATCAAAACTTTTCCCGCCGCGACCGTCTCGCCGACCTTCACTCCAATTCTCGCCACCCGCCCGCTTTTTTCAAAACCCAAGTCCACGCCTTCAATGGGTTTTGTTTTGCCCGTCACCGCCACTTCCTCGACGACTGTCCCTCTCGCGACTTTAACTCGATAATCCGCCGGATTCTGGCCACTCCGAAAAACCAGAACCGCTAAAACTAAGATCACTAGAATTAATCCGAGGGTCAGTCTCTTCCGCTTTTTTAAAATATTCCAAACTTGCTTGACTTGGGTCATTGTTGCTTGAAGTATTATCATAACAAATTTCTGGCCGTTCCTAAAGGATATTCGGCGATGTTTGCTTTTTTATCTCGGTTCAGTTATTATACCTATCAATTCCTTTTTAGTTTTCAATATAGATAAAATCATGATCCAACCCCGTATCTACACCGTCGAAAGCGTCACCTCGGGTCACCCCGATAAAGTCTGCGACCAAATTTCCGACGCTATTCTCGATGAATGCTTGAAACAAGATCCTAAAAGCCGCGTCGCCGTGGAAACCTTAGGTTCGCATGGACTTTTAGTGATTGGCGGCGAGGTTACCACTAACGCTCAGTTTGATGCCGAAGTGATCGCCAGAAAGCTTTACCAAGATATCGGCTATCAGGATAATCTTAAAGTGATGGCGCACTTAGTAAAGCAGTCGCCGGATATCGCTCAAGGCGTGGACACCGGGGGCGCCGGCGATCAGGGCATCATGTATGGCTACGCGGAGCGCGATGGTCAATCCGAATTTATGCCCCAAAGTATCTTTATGGTTCATAAGCTCACTAAGGGCTTAGAAGAAATGAGGCGAAGCGGAAAATTTCCGTGGCTCAAACCCGACGGCAAATCGCAAATCACCATGGAAGGCGAAAAAGTAAAAACCGTTCTCGTGAGTTGTCAACACGCCGAAAACATCTCTCAAGAAGAAATTAAAAAAACGCTCACCGAAAATCTAATCGGCCCAGTGGTCGGCGATTTAACCGGCGTAGAAATTTTAGTCAACCCCACTGGTAAATTTGTCCTCGGCGGTTTCGAAGCCGACGCTGGTTTAACCGGTCGAAAAATTATGGTGGACACTTACTGCGGCTTAGCGCCGCACGGCGGCGGCGCTTTCTCTGGCAAAGATCCGACTAAAGTGGATCGCTCTGCGGCTTATATGGCCCGCTTTGTGGCCAAAAATTTAGTGGCCAATAATTTAGCTAAAAACTGTCTCGTTTCCGTGGCCTATGCCATCGGTCGCGCCGAACCGCTCATGGTAGAAGCGGTTAACGAAAAAGGAGAAAGTTTGGCCGACCTCGTCAAACAGAAATTCGATTTTAAACCTCTCGCCATTATCGAAAGATTAAATTTAAGAAAACCCATCTACCTCCAAACCGCCGCCTATGGCCACTTCGGCAAACCCGGTCTACCCTGGGAAGAAATTATTACGCTATAATAGTTGAAACAAAAGGCATGCGGACGTCATTTAAAACCGCCGGCGTTGTCATTAAAGGCACTCGCCAGGGTGTCAAACTCGGTTTTCCAACTGCGAACATCGTTCTTTTAACTGATGCCCCAAGCGGCATTTATGCGGGAAAGACGACCTTAAACGGCAATGTTTACCCGAGCGCCATCTACATCGGTCCCGACAGAAAACTTCTCGAAACCCATTTGATCGATTTTAGCCAAGAAATTTACAATCAAAAAATTTCCGTCCAAGTTGATAAAAAAATCCGGGAGGTGATTCGTTTTGATAACTATGATGATTTGATCGCGGCGATCCACGAGGACATCGCTCAAGTCAAAAAATTTTATCGCCTTTAAGTTATGTTTACCGGCCTCATTCGGCATCGCACTCGAGTTATAAAAATCTCCAAAAAAGGTTCATCGCTTTTAGTTCTATTCAGTAAACCAAAGGGCTCAAAAATCACAACCGGCGACAGTTTAAACTTAAACGGCATCTGTTCGACCGTCCGCAAAATTGGCCGAAATTTTTTTGAAGTCGAATATATGCGCGAAACTTTCAAACTCACAACGATCAGACATTGGCAGCGAGGGTTAGCCATTAATCTCGAGAGCTCGCTTCGCCTAGGCGACAAGCTAGGTGGTCACCTGATTCAAGGTCACGTGGAAGCCGTCGGGCAAGTCACTAACATTAAAAAAATCAAGCAGGCGAAAGTTTTACAAATCAAAATCACGCCGCGTCTTCTAAAATTCATTCTTCCAAAAGGTTCTATCGCCGTTGATGGCGTCAGTCTCACCGTCATCAAAACCAGCCAAGGTTTTTTTTCCGTTTCGCTCGTGAGTTACACTTTAAACCACACCAACCTTGGATCTTTGAAGACAGGGGATTATGTTAATATTGAAACCGACATCCTCGGTCGTTATCTATCCCACTTTTTAAAATAAATGCAAAACGCTAAAAAAATTAAAAAAACCAAAATTAATGGCGCAAAATTCAGCATCGGTATTGTGGTGGCTGATTTTAACCGCGACATTACCTCGGCCTTGCTCAAAGGCGCTTTAAGTGAACTCAAGAAAAATTCCGTTCCGGAAAAAAATATCCAAGTCGTTCACGTCCCCGGTAGTTTCGAAATTCCCTTCGTGTGCGAGAGACTGGCTAGTTCCCAAAAATACCATGCCTTAATTGCGCTCGGATGTATTATCAAGGGCGAAACCAATCACAACGTCTACCTTTCTAACGCGGTTTCGTTCGGGCTTATGCATATCATAATCCAAGAAAAAATTCCCATCGGTTTCGGCATTTTAACTCCCAATAATCTTCGTCAAGCCAAAACCCGAGCCACCGGTCAAAATAACAAGGGTCAAGAAGCCGCCGAAGCGGCTCTTTATATGGCTAATTTGAATTTGCGCTGATCCTCCGCCTTAGTTTTCCCCAAGTCTAACTTTGCGAAAAAGTTATAATTATACCGTCAAGAATCTTTCTTAAACTCCAAAGGTCGGTGAAGGGTAACGTTAAACTTTAAAAAATATGAAAGCGTTGCATATGATCACCTGGATCCTCGTGGTGATCGGAGGTTTAAACTGGTTGTTAGTTGGTCTTAATCTCGGCGGCATTGGCTCTTGGCTCCCGAGTATCGCCAACGTCATCTTTATTTTGGTTGGTTTGTCGGCGATTTACGAAATAGTCATGCACAAGAGCAATTGCAAAATGTGCGGCACAAGTGGCATGGCGATGGGCGGCGGTCCGAAGATGTAAAGAAGATGTAAGTCTGAATCGACTTAAGGAAGCAACCCCGCCCTTTTGACCTCAAGTCAAAAGGGCGGGGTTTTGTTATAATAACTCCAATCATGAAAAAGGCACTCGCCCTCGCCCTTATCCTTACTGCGGTCATCGTCGTTTTTGCGTTCAAGAGCCAAGTCGCCACGATTCTCAAATCCAACGCGCCAGCTCTCGAGAAAAACGCTGAAAAAAAGATTGGAGATCTCTTCAATCAAGAAATCAAGCAGCCCATCTTCGATGCCATCAAAAAGAAAGTAATCGCCTCGCCGCCGCCTCTCCGCCAAACGGAAGTTAATCCCTCAAACGCGCTTCTCACTAAAAACGGCGTCTTTGCCTGGACCAATGTCCAAAGGTTTCAAAATGGCAGTCTCCCCACTCTTCTGCCGAGTTTTAAGTTAGATCAAATCGCCGAAGCGAGATTAAAGGATATGTTTGCTAATCAATATTTCGAACACGTTTCTCCCTCGGGCGAAAGCGCCTCAACTGAAGCCAAAAAAATTAATTATGAATACGTGATGATCGGCGAAAACATCGCCTTGGGCAATTTTGAAAATGACCAAAAGCTTGTCGAAGCCTGGATGAATAGCCCCGGCCACCGGGCCAACATTTTAAATACTCGCTATCAAGAATTGGGCATTGCCGTTGGCGAAGATACCTTCGAGGGCCGAAAAACTTGGTTGGGCGTTCAGATTTTCGGGAAACCGCTTTCGTCTTGTCCGAGCATTGATCAAAATCTCAAGTCCCAAATTGATCTAAACAAAGACAAGCTCGATAATCTCCAAACGCAAGCCAGCGCTCTCAAAACTGAAATTGAATCCATGAATCCCCAGACCAAAGAAGAAGTTAAAACTTATAACCAAAAAGTGGACGTCTATAACGGCTTGGTGGCCGAAATTAACGCTCTCATCTCTGAAGTTAAATCCGAAACCCAAACTTACAACAGTCAAATCAACGCCTTCAACGCTTGCCTCTCAAATTAGTTTCCCACTGGAATAAAACTTTAAATAATCCTAAAATCTATCTAAATTTATCTATGGAAAAGAAAGTGCTCATTTTTATGACCGCGGTGCTTGTTCTCATGCTCGCCGTTTTTATTTTCGTTCCGGCTCCAAGGCCAAATTCTCCTCGAACCAACCCCGATCTCAAACTCTACAACCTTGAGGTCAATCAAATCGTTTCTTCTCCGCTCTTAATCCTTGGCGAAGTCAAAGGAAGCTGGTATTTCGAGGCGTCTTTTCCGGTGACACTGGAAGACGCAAGCGGTAACATTCTAGCTCAACTTCCAGCCGAAGCCAAAGGGGATTGGATGACCACGAGCTCCGTCCCTTTCGAGGTTAAACTAGATTTCAAAATCCCCCTAACCAAAACCGGTTTCGTGATCTTCTCGCCCGACGATCCCTCCGGTCTTGGGAAAAATAAAGACAAAACCGTTAAAATCCCCATTATCTTCGAAAATTATACACCTTAGGTGTATTGAAAATTAATAATTAATCATTGATAATTTAACAGTCGACTTTTCTAATAAACCCTATGGCCTCTTAACTAGTCATTTCTCCTCTCTTATCTAAAACCTCTAACCCGAAACCTTTAACCTAATTTAAAATGACTCACTACGTTTGCTCCGGCGAATGCCACGGTGAATCCAAAAATCCCGGCGTCTGTCAGGCCGAAGATTGCAACAAAAAAGGTCAGCCGCTTTTAGCGTGCGACTGCGAAGATTGGAATCACGACAAAGTTCTAAACGAAAAAAGTGAGGATGGTCGAGACGACGAAGAGCTTTAGTTTTCCTATCTTTGTTTCATGTTCCACATTCCAAGATTCAAGATCAATGATCTCCTACGAGGATTTCTCAAAAGTTGAACTTAAAATAGCAAAGATCGAAGACGCTGTCCGCCTCGAAGGTTCCGACAAGCTCATCAAACTCCAAATCGAGTTGGGCGAAGACAATCGCCAAATTATCGCCGGCATCGGCAAAAGTTACTCTCCCGAAGATTTAATCGGCAAAGAAATTGTCGTCGTCGCCAATCTTGAACCGCGAAAGCTAATGGGCGAGGAAAGCCAAGGCATGCTCCTCGCCGCGCACGATGAAGAGGGGAATCCCGTGCTCTTGATTCCAGATAAATTCGTCCCTCCCGGCTCCAAAATTTCTTAAATTCTACGCCTTGACAAAATTAGCAAAATAACCTAATCTACTCACAGAATCCCATTTCACCGAGTTACTTGAAAATCCACGGTTTTTGAAAGTAAGCCACAATCGATTTTGCTTAAGTACCAGGGAGGGAAAGATGGTGAAAGTACGAAGACGGATTGAAGGATTTCGAAGGTGGGCGCAAGAACTGGACGCAAAGATGAGATCCACAAACGCAAACTCGATACCACACAAGGAAGAAGCTCGAGGGAAAAGAGAGTGCTTCACAACCCAATGCTCTTCTCCGGGCTACCCACCGGAGGAGTCTTGCAGGGAAGAGATCCGCAAAGGAGAAATGGCTTTCGTAATGGTCGTTCTCGATTTTACGCGAAGCGGTAAGGTTAGGAGGAGAGAAGTCTCATTCTGCTCCGAAGCCTGCCTTCACGCCTACAGGGAAGCCTGGCTGAAAAAACCAGCCTAAGTCGAGGAGACTTCCAAAACCGAACGCCAAAGGGCCGCAGCTAACGCCGCGGCTCTTTTTCATTCCAAGATTAGGATAATCCAAACTAAAAACGACATTAAAGCAAATTATGTTAAAATAATTAGATTAGTAATTCGTAACATCTCTTCAAAATTCATTATTCCTAATTCCTAATTCATGCCTCCAAAGATCGGCGCCCACGTCTCGACCGCCGGCGGTCTCTATAAAGCTTTCGAAAACGCTCGCGTGATCGGCGCCGACGCCATTCAAATTTTCGGCTCTTCGCCCCAGCAGTGGTCGGTTCGTCTGCCAAAAGAAGAGGATATAAAGAAATTTAAAGACGCTCACAAAGCATCCGATAATATTCCAGTCTTTCTCCACGCGTCTTATTTAGCTAACTTAGCCAGCGCGAGCGAAATCACACGCGCGAACGCCCTCCAAAGTTTAACCGGCCACCTCAAGATCGCCGAGTTGATCGGCGCCGAAGGTCTAATCTTTCACATCGGCTCGGGTAAAGATCAATCCAAAGAAGACGCGATGAATTTTGTCATTGAGGGTTGCCTAAAAATTTTAAAAAATGTTCCCGGAAAATCACTTTTGATTTTAGAAAACTCCTCTGCCGGCGGAGCCAAACTCGGGGCCACCGCCGAAGAAGTCGGCGCCATCTTAAAAAAAATCAAATCTCCCCGAGCCAAAGTTTGCTTCGACACCGCCCACGCCTTTGAAGCCGGCGTCATTGAATATGATTCAACCGAAAAAATCAAAAAAGTCTTTGACGAATGGGATAAAGCAGTGGGCTTAGAAAACATCGTCGCCATCCACGCGAACGACTCCAAAACCGCTTTTGGCTCTCACAACGATCGCCACGAAAATTTGGGCGTTGGTCACATCGGTTTGAAAGGTTTCCAAAACCTCGCCCAAGAAAAACGTCTTTGGAATAAAGTTTGGCTTCTCGAAGTTCCCGGCTTTGATAACCTCGGCCCCGACAAAAAAAATGTGGATATCTTGAGAAGTTGCTTTATCCATAAGTCTATGATATAACATACAACGACGCATGCCTTCGCCAAGACTGCGTCACCGTTCATCTTCCAACCTCTGGAAGGCCCCCCGAAAGCACGGTGCTTTCGGGGGTATTTTTCTATTTGCTAGGTAAAAAATCAACATCTCCTGTAAATAAAAAAATGTGGATAACTCGCTTTCTAAAAAATTTCCAAGCTATTAAAATTAAGCAGTAATACGAAGCCCCCGCTTCGTGTCTCGCTTCACCGCCGCGGCGCCCTCACTGGTTCCGCGGCACATCTTTCCTGTGGACAGGAAATTTCATCAAATCTGCTATAATCTTCTCAAAGGAACTTTAACCTACAACCTAACACCTATAACCTAATTAAGATGACCGAACACACCCTCCCCAAACTTCCATACGCCTACGACGCCCTCGAACCCTACATCGACGCGAAGACGATGGAGATTCACTACACCAAGCATCATCAAACGTACATCAACAATCTGAACACCGCTCTTGAAAAACACAAGGAGTTTGGCGACGTCACCGCCGAAAATTTAATTAAAAGTTTAGCGAGCATTCCAGACGAGATCAGAGAATCAGTTCGCAATAACGCGGGCGGTCACGTGAACCACAGTTTCTTTTGGCAAGTTATGAAAACTCCCGGCAAGATCACCGGACCATCGGACGGCTTAGTCGAAGCGATGGATAAAGTTTTTGGCAGTTTTGACGGCTTCAAAGATTTGTTCACTAAAGCCGCGCTCGGTCGCTTTGGCAGCGGGTGGACGTGGTTGAGTGTGACGAGTTTAGGCGGCTTAGAAATTTTTTCCACTCCCAATCAAGACAATCCGCTAACCGAAGGTTTGATTCCAATTTTAGGTCTCGACGTTTGGGAACACGCTTATTATTTAAAATATCAAAACCGCCGTCAAGAATACATTGAAAACTGGTGGCACGTGGTGAGTTGGGAAAAAGTTGAAGATCATTATCAAAAAGCCATCGAAGCTCTAAAGCCGGCGCGTCCTTGAACGTTCTCGATTAGCGATGAAGCACTTCAAGATTATCATCTTGGGCCATGTCCACGGGGTCGGTTTTCGCTATTCAACTAAACGCGAAGCCGACAAGTTAAATCTCAAAGGTTTTGTTAAAAATAATTCCGACGGCACGGTTCAAATCGAAGTAGAGGGGGTAGAGAAAAATTTAGAACAATTTATAGCTTGGTGTAAAAAAGGTCCAAATTCCGCGGTTGTTAAACATATAAAAGTTACCGAAGATAGGCTAAAAGAATTTTCAAATTTCAAAATTTGTTGAAAAAATTGGAGCGCCGGCCTGACGGTCACAGCGCTCCTTACTGCAAAGGGTTCACTTGTCTCAGTCAAAGAAATCGCGACGTGAACTCTTTACAGGTCCAACTTAATTTTAGCAAAAGCGGCTTTTTAAATCTAGTCTAAAACTAAAATCTTAGTATAGGTAATGCCAAATCGTTTCGCCTGATCCTTACTCGGCATCCAAACGTCGATGTTATTAGTTTTCCGTTGATGCATTCGGTCTTCAACTGTGAAAACCTTATCGCCAAAAAATTCCGGGATTTGGACTTTAGTTCCGAAAGGTAAGAGGTTAGTTGCCACAATCCCATCCCGGACTTTCATCCCCGAAGCGGTAGTAAAAGGGGTATCGTCGGTTTCTTCTGGGGTGCTCGAATAAGCCGTCACCCAAAGATCTAAGGTCTGACCCACTTGATAGTTAGGCGCTTCATAGCCAATCAATGCCTGGGGTGAAAGCATAGCTGGAGTGGTTGTGTTCCCACTCGTTCCTGGGAAAAGACTGGAACTTAGGCCCAAAATGAGTAGAATAGATTTTGTAATCATATTTTTTAAAATAAAAAACCCCCTGCTCGGGGCTTTATATTACCGGTATAGTATAGTCGACTGTCAGGAAAAGTCAACCCTACGCCAAAATACCGCCAAAACCCGACTTAACCCTTATTTTTCAACGTTTTTTCCAAAGACAATGCCTGCCCCGTTGGAAATAAATCAGCGCCAAAATAGCTCAAGCAAA
>JACQBP010000032.1 GCA_016194445.1 Candidatus Liptonbacteria bacterium
CTCAACATAAAAATTATAACAACAGAAATTGTAACTTTCCTGTTGGCCATCGTTACCCTCTTCGAAGTCGTTTTATCCAAAGACCCACTAACTCTTGTTTTTAGATCGGGAGTATTTTCTCTAGTTTTAGCCTTCGGCATCCTCCTCATCAAAAGCGTCTTAAAAGAAGTCGAACAGCGTGAAGAACTTCAAAAACTCTCCGAGCAACTCAAAAAAGCCAACACCGAACTTGAAAGCCTATCGCGATTCAAAACCCAAATTCTTTCTTTTGCTTCTCATCAGATCAAGGCTCCGCTTGCCGTTATCAAACAGTTTGCCACGATTCTTATGGAGGGCCTTTATGGACCCGTAAGCGACAAAGTCAAAGAAACTTTGGGCAAAATGAAAAATTCTGCCGACGAACTCATCGATCTCATCAACACCCTTCTCGATCTTAGAAAAGTTGAAGAAGGCAAGATGGATTACAAATTTGAAACCGTCAAACTAAAAGACCTAGTTCAAAAAGTTTTTGACGGTTTAAAAATCCAAGCCGATGCCAAAAAACTGGAATTTAACTTCACCTCCGGAACAGAGGCTAGTGTTAGCGCCGACCCGCAAAAACTTAAACAAGTTTTCCAAAATTTGGCTGAAAACGCCATTAAATATACCCCTCAAGGTTTCGTGAAACTGGAGACTAAAGAGGAGGGTGGATACGCTATCTTTTCTGTGGCCGACTCGGGCTTAGGTATTGGCCAAAATCTACTACCGCATCTTTTCGATCAGGAATTCGTTCGTGACGAACGCGTTAAACGTGAGATTAAAGGTACTGGTTTAGGACTCTACATCGCCAAAAGTATTATCACCGGCCACGGCGGAACGATCTGGGCGGAATCACCCGGAGAAGGAAAAGGTTCAACTTTTTACGTGAAACTAAGAAAAGTATGATTCAGCCCAAATTGGAAAGTGGGATCGGGAGAAGGCGACGCGGTCTCCCGTCGTCCAACATTCTCAAGAATGTTGGAATGTTGGCGTAAGCAATTATTGGCTCGTTTGACCTTTTTCATCTTTGATACTAATATAAGCTTATGGCCAAAACTAGGAAACAATTCCAAGTTATTATCGAACGCGACGAGGACGGTTTTTTTGTGGCATCGGTGCCGGCTTTTCCCGGTTGTCATACCCAAGCTCGAACTCTCGAGGCGCTTACCAAACGAATTAAAGAAGCCATTTCTTTATGTTTGGAAGTTGCTAAGTCAGATTCAGAATACCGGCTTCGCCTAAAACGGTTTTCGTATGAACCGAAATTTGTTGGAGTAGAAACGGTTGAGGTATGAGCGGTCGTCTCCCAGCTCTAAAAGCCAGAGACATTATTCGAGTAATTGAAAAGTTGGGGTTTTATGCTGTCCGTCAAAAGGGATCGCATATTTTTTTCAAACACCCCGATGGCCGCGCTACCCTGGTGCCCAGTCATGGCGGCGAAGATATCAGCCGTGGGTTGCTGCGCGAGATATTAAATGAGATCAAAATTTCACCCAACGAATTCTTAAAACTTTTATAAATTCGTCCGCGACGAACGCGTCAAACGCGAAATTAAAGGCACCCTTCGACTCCGCTCAGGACAAGAAGCCGGCCTCGGACTTTATATCGCCAAAAGCATCGTCACCGCCCACGGCGGCCAAATCTGGGTAGAATCCGAAGGCGAGGGTAAAGGCTCGAAGTTTTTCGTGAAGTTGAGAAAAGTTTAAGGCCTCGACGCAAGTCGAGGCCTTTGTGTTATACCCTCCTTTGCCAGGTAACCCACCGATCAGAGCCATCGGGCATCCAGACCTGAATACCCAACTTATGACCCTCATGAACAACTCCTAAAAGTTGGGTCAGAAGTCCATGGGTAAGGGTAATTTTCCGGTCATGGCTTGCACCAAGAAAGCGATAAGATCTCATCGGTTTCTGTCTCCTGGCTTCTAGAACACAGTGTGATCCGAATAGTCCGAAGACAGAAAAGCAGTGCATTTCGGCGATCACCTCCTCACTCTCGATACACGTTTCTTCCTTCACGACAAAGTCCTTAATGACATTTAATGCCGTCATTAGAGGTTGTCGTAGCTGCCGTCCTGGAACTTGTGGTTTGGGCGCATAGCGTCCTCCTATTAGAGTATTTGTTAGAGGGTCCCGTTATTAGGCCCTCCTCAGAATGCTTACCGCTCTAAGGAGCGTCCAATACAAAAAGACCCGCCGGAAAGCGGGTCTTTTTGTATAAACAAAGTTGTAAGTATTAAAATTACCCCGCTTTCCTATAGGCTGGGCGCGGTGATGGCATAAAATTTCCAAAATTCATAAGTCTCATATTTTTAGTATATTTGAAGACTTTATTCTGTCAAGGGACCAAAAAATTTGACATCCATATCTCACCACTTAAAATAAACTTATGCCGGAACTAACCAAAAAAGACATCAAAGAGGTGTTTGTAGAAACACTCGAACCTTTTGCCGCTTCAGTCCAAAAAGATTTCCAAGGGGTCAATAACCGCCTCGATAAGGTAGATTCTAGGCTGGAGAGAGTTGATTCTAGATTAGATAATCTTGAGCTAGGTTTGTCCGAAGTGAAAGCCGACGTAAAATGGATGCGAGATAACTCGGGTGAGCTGTTCGCCAAACTCGATAAATTTATCGCTCTCCTGGAAAAACAGGAACAAGAACTGCTTATGTTCGGAGTTCAACTTAAAAGACTAGAAGAACGAGTCCAAAAACTCGAAGAAGCTAAACAGTAAAAATAGTCAAGAATTTGTCCGCGATGAACGTATCAAGCGCGAAATCAAAGGCACCGGCCTCGGCCTTTATATCGCCAAGCGCATCGTGACCGACCACGGCGGAAAAGTCTGGGCAGAATCACCCGGGGAAGGAAAAGGCTCGAAGTTTTTTGTGAAGTTGAGAAAAATTTAGTTATAATTGACGAGTGCAAATTGAGTACGAAGCTACTTTCGTTAACATCGACAAAGACAAAATAAGAATAAAACTTCGAGAAATCGGCGCCGAATTAGTGAAACCGGAGTTTCTTCAACGCCGGGTGGTTTTTAATTTGCCGTCAGGTCACGAGATAAAAGGTGGCTGGCTCCGAGTTCGCGACGAAGGCGACAAAATCACTATGAGCTTGAAAGTCGTGGATGGCGATAAAATTGAAAATCAAAAAGAGATTTGTCTGATAGTGGATAGTTCTAAAGAAGCAGAAAAATTTCTCACTAACCTCGGCTGTGTTAAAAGGGTTTACCAAGAAAATAAACGCGAACTTTGGAAATTGGATAATGTTGAAATTACCATTGACGAGTGGCCATTTTTAGAACCCTTTGTAGAGCTCGAGGGGAATTCTGAAGTCGATGTCAAAAGCACAGCCGGAAAACTCGGCTTTGATTACAGCCAGGCCCTTTTCTGTGCCGTCGGCACTTTGTATCAAAAGAAATACGGGATTCGAGAAGAAGTTATTAACAACAACATCTCAAAAATAACCTTTGATATTGAGAACCCTTTCTTAAATCATAAATAAAATTCGACTCAGGATTCGTTTAGTGTTTAATTATCTCAATCTTTATTGTTTGAAGTGACGCGCTAATCCTTGACTCCCCTCCAATCGGGAAAGTGATCATCGGTTGGGTGTGACCGAAATCCGCGTCCGCGATCACCGGCATATGATCCAGCTCCTTTTTTGATTGAATAATGGCCGTTAACTTTTCCCTCGTCATCTGACTTTTCTTTTCGAACCGGCCAATAACTACCCCCTTAACTTCTTGAAATCCAGGTTGGTGAATAAGCGATTGGAGATCACGGTCAAATAGTTGCGGCGTGGCGTTTCCATCGTCTTCAATAAAAAGAATTGAATCTTTAAAGTCGGGGAAGTATTCCGTGCCCTGAAGCAAGTTAAAAGTGCAAAGATTGGCGCCCAAAATTGTGCCTTCCGCCTCACCTTCGTTTATTACATAAGGCCCAGAGTTCGATATTGGATTTCTCGCGTCCTGATTTTCCCACCACAAGTCATCGTTTGTCCAAATTTCACTCGGGCGAATTTCAAAAGGTTTATCCTCAAACAAGCATTTTTTGAAATACTCGAGCGTGTATTCAAAATAAAGTTTTTGTCCAAAAGTGGAGTAGGCGGGACTGGAGTAGGTGACCAGTCCGGTCTTTGCGTAGGTAGCATTTTCCATAGCGGTAATATCAGAATAACCCCAAAAAATTTTTGGGTTATTTTTGATTAACTCCCAATCGATATATCGAAGCAACTGGTTCGAATTGAAACCGCCTATCACCGAAACAATTCCCTTTATCTCTGGATTCCGAAATGCCTCATGTAGATCCGCAATCCTCGATTCAATCGAAGATGAAGTGAATTCGTCGATTTCTTCCACGTGTTTTCCAAAAACTAGCTCAAGCCCAAGTTCTTTAAAACGCTGATTGGCAATCCCTCGTGTTTCCTTATTGATAATCGCTATCGAAAGCGCCGGCGCGATTACCGCGATTTTGTCGCCAACTTTTAGTTTTTCAGGAAAAATCTTGTCCATAGTCAAATACTATCAACGATTTCAGTTTTTATCAAAACCAAAAACGGCTCGCCTCGCGCGAGCCGTTCCCAAATTTATTATTTCGTCTTCTTCACCCTCACCTTCTTCTCCTTCTTCGGCGCAGCCGAAGCTTTCAATTTTCGAGCTTTAAATTTCTCCACCCGGCCGGCGGTATCAATCAATTTCTCCTCGCCAGTGTAGAAAGGATGACACTTTGAGCAAATTTCAACCTCGATTTTTTCTCGAGTCGCCCCCACCGTAAAAGTATTCCCGCAGACACATTTGACGTGGGCTTTGGGGAAATATTGGGGGTGAATGTCAGCTTTAGCCATAGTGGGAAATATTATACACGAAGATTAAATATTGGCAAATTAGTAGGTTTTGCTGGTCGTATTTAAAGGCCCTGACCCCGTTAGAGGCCGCGAGGGCTCACAGCGCGCCTCTGCCTCTAATGGGGTTGACAAGTCCTAAGAGAAAACTATAATAAACCCCATGATGCATAGGTTCCGATAGACTCACAAAAATAGAGCTTTCTGTGGAGCTGTCGGACCTTCGACAGCTTTTTTAAAACTTAATATTGAGTAAAGAGAGTTTTTTAGTTGTCCCAACGCCAAAACTATCAAAAATTTCAAGTCTTCGGACGAAGAAATTTTTGCCCTAGTTTTGAGCGTCCCGCCAAAGCGCAAGCGACGGCGGGATATTCCATTTGTTTTTAAAGAAATTCTTAAGAGCCAAAACCGACCCTTCTGTTCTATACGGTGGCGACGTTTTGGATTTCCATTAATTTCTTCCTAAAGAATTTGAATTTATTTGAGTTCTTTTTTCAGAGGATTTGATCCTGGTCCAGGATGAACGCTGGCGGCGTGGATAAGGCATGCAAGTCGAGCGGATCTATTTTTGAAGAAGTTGCGATTACATCAAGATGACAGATTAAATAGGTTAGCGGCGAACGAGTTAGTAACACCCTAGTACGTACCCCAAAGTCGAGCATAGCTCATCGAAAGGTGAGGTAATACTCGATGGTCTCGCAAGAGTAAAGGCGCAAGCTGCTTTGGGATCGGCTTAGGTCCGATCAGCTAGTTGGTAGGGTAACGGCCTACCAAGGCTATGACCGGTAGGGGAGGTGAGAGCCTGACCCCCAACGACGAGACTGAGACACGGCTCGTACTCCTACGGGAGGCAGCAGTCGAGAATATTCCACAATGGGCGAAAGCCTGATGGAGCGACGCCGCGTGCAGGAAGAAGGCCTTCGGGTCGTAAACTGCGGTAGCCCCGCAACAACGAAAGTGAGTGCGGGGCGGAAAGAGGTGGGTAACTACGTGCCAGCACCAGCGGTAATACGTAGACCTCAAGCGTTATCCGGATTTATTGGGCGTAAAGAGCGTGTAGGGGGCTCGGTGCGTCTTTGGTTAAAGCCCACCGCCTAACGGTGGAAGTGCCAAAGATACGATCGGGCTAGAGGGAGTTAGGGGTGAGCGGAACGCACGGTGTAGGGGTGAAATCCGTTGATATCGTGCGGAACACCAAAGGCGAAGGCAGCTCACTGGGACTCTCCTGACCCTGAGACGCGAAAGCGTGGGGAGCAAAAAGGATTAGATACCCTTGTAGTCCACGCCCTAAACGATGCCTGCTTGCTGTTTCGAGTATCGACCCTCGGAGTGGCGAAGCTAACGCGTTAAGCAGGCCGCCTGGGAAGTACGAGCGCAAGCTTAAAACTCAAAGGAATAGACGGGGACTCGCACAAGCGGTGGAACATGAGGTTTAATTCGACGACAAGCGAGGAACCTTACCAGGGCTTGAAATGTTTTTCGAAAGCTTGCTGAAAGGCGAGCCTTCTCACAAGGACGGAAAGCACAGGTGCTGCACGGTTGTCGTCAGCTCGTGTCTTGAGATGTTCCCTTAAGTGGGGTAACGAGCGCAACCCCTAGTCTGTGTTACAAGTGTCACAGACAACCGCCCAGCCCAGAGTTCGTGAAACTTGAATCGTGAAACGTGAATCATATTTTTTTCTATGTTTCATGTTTTATGTTTCAGGATTCATGATTTTTGGGCTGGGAGGAAGGAGGGGATGACGTCAAATCAGCGTGGCCCTCTGACGCCCTGGGCCACACTCATGTTACAATGGTTGGGACAATGGGTTGCCAAGCCGTAAGGCGGAGCTAATCCCATCAAACCCAGCCCCAGTTCGGATTGAGGGCTGCAACTCGCCCTCATGAAGCCGGAATCGCTAGTAATCGCGCATCAGCCACGGCGCGGTGAATACGTTCTCGAGTCCTGTACTCACAATAAAAGCGCGCAGCAGGTTATAAGATCCCGATACCCTTAATATCGCGGATTCTCGGTTTTGCGAAAGCAAAACCGGAACTAAGTGGTTAAAATCCACTCTTCTGGTTCGTCGCCAGAGCGTAGCCGAAAGATAGCCCCGATTCGCGAGAATCGAGGTGGAGGATCTCTAGGCAAACTACAGCCCGAAGTAATCCGCCAAATGGCGGAAACGGGATCGAGCCATGATTGGCAGTGAGCATGGCGAAGATCAGAAAAACCGTTTTCGGGATGTAGAGAAAAGTTTTATAGCTAACCTGTGGAGATCTGATAAAGAGAAAGAAACTATTTGCTTTATCAGAAGTCAGCTGGATCGTAGTACTCCGATGCTATATCGGAGGAAGGTATCCACTCAACAATTAGTTGAGCTCGCCGCATACGGGAAATCCGTCCGTGCGGCCCCGACGCAAAGGTCGGGGAGCCGATCCCTATAATTCATAAAGGCGTCGGCTTGGGAACATCAACTCTAAGTTTCTAGAGAATAATTGCCCGTCAAGCCAAGGGAGCCGGGAGGAGGTGAAGGTCCCGCTCTTTGGACACAAAATTTTGCATCCAAAGAGCGGGAACTAGCTTCAACTCGGTGACATGGGCTAAGTCGTAACAAGGCACGCGTAGCGGAAGCTGTGCGTGGATCAATTAAATTAAACGTTTGAACCTTCATTGAGTCCAAACGTGTCGACAGGTTTTTGCTTTTGCGCGGTTATCTATAGAGCGTAAAAGCGAAGATCTGGTTACCTAAAGGTTTTCGGACCTTCAGTGGTGAGTTAAATCGAACCACAAAACCGAAATTTACCCGTCCGAGTTTCACGAAAGTGAAATTTTGGCGGGGTGGGATATTGGGACAACTAAAAAGCTCTTTTACCCTCCTAAGTTTCATATTGGTGAAATTTTGGAGGGTTTATGTTATCATATTAATCCAATGGGTAAAAAAGTTTTGGTTATCGAAGACGACCGCTTTCTTTCTTCTTTAATGAAAGCGCGGCTTGAAAAAGAGGGCTTTTCCACGCTTCAGGCTTTTGATGGCGAAGAAGCTTTTGGCATTTTGAAACAAAACAAGCCGGACTTAATCATTCTCGACTTGATTATGCCGAAAGTTTCTGGCTTCGAGCTGCTCGAAAACATTTCCGTCGATCCCTACATTAGCAAGATTCCGGTGATGATTTTGTCAAACCTTGGCCAAGACAGCGATATCGAAAAAGTTAAGCGCCTGGGCGCCACCAAATATTTTGTGAAAGTTAAAACTTCCATTGACGATTTGATTACCAAGGTCAAAGATCTTTTAAGTAACACCGTCGGTGCATCTACAAAATGATTAACCCAGAAACCATAAAGCAAATTAAACCGGGAGCTAAAGTCAGAGTTTTTGAAGGCAACACTCCTTTCGATGGTTTAGTGATCGCGAGAAAGCACGGTTCTGAACCCGGCGCTACCTTTACCGTCCGCAGCGTTGTCGCCGGTGTCGGCGTTGAGAAAGTTTTCCCAGTCCACTCTCCGACCATCTCGAAAGTTGTCATCTCAAGCTCACCTAAAAAAATCCACCGCTCCAAGCTTTATTTCGTCCGGCATATCTCCGGCAAAACTATTCGCAAAAAACTCGGCGTTTCAGTCTAGGGACGGATTTACTTTAAAAATGGGACGAGTACTAGCCTATACAATTATTGGGGCAATCGTAGGTATAGGACTTTCTTTTTTAATTGGCGGCCGAATTGCAAACTTCATTACTCCAATGTTCGGAAGTTACCCGGATTACATAGGCAGTATTCCTGTCACTCGCTATAAAGTTTCTGGTTTATATGTCCTGACTGGGGTCGCAATTTTCTTAATTTCCATCTGTGCCCTTGCCGGTGCTTTCATAGGAAGTAAATTAAATAAGAAAAGTTAAAAAAACAACGCAAATATACAATTTATCAACATTTATGTTTGGCATACGCTACTAGCTTGAGGTATAATATTAAATATACGGTTAGAGGAGTGGAGGGAGGGGGAGGTTTGTATCGGGTATGTTGAGTTGAGCTTTATTAAAATCTCTAAGTATGTGAGCAACTAGAAAAATATGAAACCGCAAAACAAAGTCAAAATTAAATGGTCGCCGGAATTTGCCTATGCGATTGGCCTCCTAGCTACCGACGGCAATCTCTCTTCTGATAGGCGCCACTTAGATTTCACCTCCAAAGAATTAGAACAAGTAAAGAATTTTAGAGAATGCCTTGGTGTTAAAAATAAGATTGGTTCAAAAAAATCTGGGGAGGGCAATAAGTCTTTCAGAATCCAAATTGGCGATGTTAATTTCTATAAATTTCTTGTTGGTATTGGGTTGTCAGCCGGAAAATCCAAAACTATCGAGGCCGTTATTATTCCTGAAAAATATTTTTTTGATTTTTTGCGTGGTCATTTAGACGGCGATGGCAGTTTCCATTCATATTTTGATCCCCGATGGCGCTCAAGCTATATGTTCTACACTATTTTTATGTCGGCCAGCAAAAAACATATTGATTGGCTAAGGGAGGAGATAAACAAAGTTTTAAAGATAAACGGCCACATATCCAAGAGCATCACTGATTCTACTTATAAGCTTAAGTACGCCAAGGCTGAATCATTGAAATTACTGCCCAAACTGTATTATCATACTGATATTGTTTGCCTATCCCGAAAGCGCCGAAAGATCGAAAAAGCGCTCGCGGTGGCAAACAAAGCTTTATAAACATGCGCGGGTGGTGGAATGGTATACACGTACGCTTGAGGTGCGTATGCCGTAAGGCGTGCAGGTTCAACTCCTGTCCCGCGCACCAGATAATACTTTCCCGATTTTTGGGGGAGGTTGCCTCGCCGCTTCGCGGCTCGGCTTGGCGGCTTTGCGCAAGGCGCAAAGCCGCATAATCCCACGGCGCATTGAACGAAAAGGAAGCGGATTTGTCCAAAAGTTGATGGTTCGTTCCAACTTTTTGGACAAATGCCTTAATGTTCTCAAAATTGTCGCCCTGCGACAATTTTTTGGCTTTCTGTATATCTAAAATCCAACTCCGCAAGGGTTCGATCCAATTCTTTCCCGTTCGTCCAAAATCTTCTTTTTTCTTGGTCAAAGCGAGTTTCCGCATCATCAACTCCTCTTTCTTTTTAAAATAGTTTTCTTTGGGTATATCGCCGTCAATATACGCCGAGATAAGTTTGTCCAGTTTCTCTTGCGTAGTCGTTCTTTTGGTTTCCAGATTTTGGACAAACGATTGCGATGAGTGGACTTTTTCCTTTTCCCACTCTGAAACTTTCGCCAACATCTTTTTTGTCCACTCATCGCAAAGCGCAACGTTTTGAAGCCGTGCCTTGAGTTGCAAAACGAGCAAATCTTCTCGCAAATATTTTTGAACACAATTTCCCTTTTTCTTGGTGCAACGATAATAGCGATATAGCCCGCCGTGTCCTTTCGCCCATTGTGCGGTGATCGCCGAGCCGCACTCGCCGCAAGTGAGCAGTCCGGTAAAGGGGAAATTGTGCCTCTGTTTGGATTTGCGAGGTTTCGCTTTTCGTTTCAATACTTCTTGCACGGCTTCAAAGGTTGCGAGGGAAAGAATTGGCGGAAATGTGCCCTCGTGGTATTCGCCGTGGTGCGCGACAAAACCGAGATAGGCGCGATTGGTAAGCAAGTGATGGATACTGCATTTCGCAAGTGGCGTTCGGTTTTTCGTCTCAACGCCAAGCTCCGCCAAAAACTCCGACATACTTTTGAGTGTGTGCGTTCCTTTGGCGAACTCCTCAAACGCTCGCGCGACAATTTTTGATTTTGCGGGGTGCGGTTCAATCTGTCTTGTTTTCGGATTGTTCACATAGCCAAAGGGTGCGAGCGTTAGCCATTCGCCACGGCGGAGTTTTTGGCGGATACCGCGCTTCACATTCTCAACCAGATTGTCAGAAAAGTATTTTGATTGCCCGAACGCCACTTGCAACATAAATTTCCCTTGCGGAGTTGGCTCAAACCAAAATTGCGGAAAGCGCAAAGAAACGATTTTGCCGGTGTCTACGAGATAGATAATCCGTCCGCCGTCCACGCTGTTGCGAGCGAGGCGATCCGGGTGCCATGCGAGTATGCCAACGCCCTCGCTCTTTTCTATCTCGTCTATCATTTCGGCAAATCGTTCTCGTCCGGGCTTCTTTGCGCTTTTCGCTTCTTGAAATTCGCGGATGATTTCAAGATTTTCTCTACGCGCGTATTCTCGTAATTCAAAAAGTTGCGCCTCAATAGACATTATTTGGTGGTCATCATCTTCGGTGCTCTTACGAGCGTAGAGAAAATATTTTGGTTTGAGCATAATTTTTTGAATTATTGATTTTAGATATTTTTATCCGCTTCCTTTTCGTTTTCTGCGCCGTGGGATTATGCGGCTTTGCGCTTTGCGCAAAGCCGCCAAGCCGAGCCGCGAAGCGGCGAGGCAACCTCCCCCAAAAATCGGGAAAGTATTATCTGGTGCTCAATTCTTAACTTTGCTCGAACCTATTTTGAGCGGAATTCCTAGCACATTCCGCTGGGCAAAGCCCTCACGCGCGACTACGCGCGTGCTCTTGCAAAGCAAGAGAGCGGAAATGTGCAAACCCACGCACAAGCAACAGTTAAATGTTATCAATATATGGAAAGTAATCAACTAGGACTGAAAATAAGGAAATTGCGACAGAAACTAGGACTTTCTCAAGATGATTTTGCTCGCAAAGCCGATGTTGCTTATACAACCCTTACTAAGATTGAAACCGGTGTTATTAAAAAGCCTTCTGTATTTGTTGTGAGTAAAATCGCGAAAGCTCTTGATGTCGCAATTGATGATTTAATAAAATAAACATTATGAAACCGATTTTAGTAACAAGCTATGTGAACCCCGACCTCGACGGTGTTGCTGGTGCAACCGCCTACGGCGAATTTTTGCGTAAAATTGGCAAAAATGCCGTCGTCGGGATTATCGGCGAACCACACGACGAAGCGAAATATATTTTAGATCGCTTTGGCTTTGAATATCCGCCAATGATAGAAAACGCGGATAATTTTGATGAAGTGATACTCGTAGACGCGAGCGACCTAAATGGACTTGAAGGAAAAATCTCCGCAGAAAAAGTCATTGAAATTATTGACCACCGGAAAGTCCACGAGACGGATAAATTTCCGAAGGCCAAAGCTCAAATTGAGCTTGTCGGTGCGGCCGCTACTCTCGTCGCAGAAAAGTTTATGCAAAATAAAGTTGATATATCTAAAGAATCAGCGACACTTGTTTATGGAGCAATAATTTCCAATACGCTAAATTTCAAAGGAAGTGTTACCACTGACCGCGACAAGCTAGTGGCCGAATGGCTCAATAAGGTTGCGAAATTGCCCGAAGATTTTTGGAAAGATTTGTTTATCGCAAAATCAGATTTATCTGGCAAGAAACTTGCCGAGAGAATTGAGGGCGATTTCGCATGGTTTGTAATGGGCGACAAAAAAGTTGGTATCACTCAAGTAGAAATGATTGGTGCTAAAAAACTTGTAGACGAAAGAAGTGCCGAGATTGTCAAAGTGTTAGATAAAATCAAAAAGGAAATGGGCTTAGATTTTATCTTTCAAAATACAATCGAGCTTGAAGATACTAAAAACTTTTTTGTCACCCAAGATTCCGAAACGCAGAAACTTTTGGAAAAAGTTTTGAAAGTACAATTTGCTGGCGTAGTCGCGGAGCGACCAAATCTAATTATGAGAAAGCAAATTGTTCCATTACTAAAACAAGAATTAGAGGAAGCTAGTCATCATTAACAAATACTAAGGTAATATATAATCACCATATGGAAAAGTATAAACCCGAAGAAGAAAATAAAGAGAGGGTCGCTAGCAAGGAAGAAATTCGGTATAAGGGTAAATTATTTGAAGTAGTTTCAGAGCCAGTTGAAATCGAAGGAAAAACTTTTGAATTTGAAAAGGTACGCAGAAGCCCCGGTGTGAGACTGATCATGAGGGACGGACAAGGGAACATTCTACTTACGCGAGAATTTCGGAGGGAACTTTCGAAATTTGATTATCGTTTACCAGGTGGAAAAGTTTTCGATTCTTTAGATGAATTTAATGAGTTTAAGCAAAGCAAAGGAGATATTATTGAAAAAGCAAAACAGGCTGCTCTCAAAGAAGCGAGAGAAGAAACGGGATTTGTTCCAGATGCGTTAGAATATCATTCGACCTCAAAATTAGGCGCCACAGTAGAATGGGACCTGCATTATTTCGTTGCCTCCGTAGATAAATCCCAACAAGGCGCACAAGAATTGGAAGCTGGAGAAAATATTGAAGTAGTTTGGTTTAGTGAAGAGGAAGTTAAAAACCTTATTTTAGAATCAGAAAGATTTTCAGAAGAGAGAAGTGTTGCCGCATTGACAAGACTCTTATATCGACCAGAAAAGAGCGTAAGGTCCACTCAAGAGCAAGAAGGTTCTAGTTTAATTGATCTTCTAAAGTCAAAAGACTTGGGCAGTATCAGACTGCGAACGAGGAATCTCGAAAAACTCAAGCAAATCCAAGATGTAATTTTTGTTGGTTCTTCTCTTGTTGGGAAAACTACACTTGTTGATGCGCTCAGAAACGCCATGAAAACCGATAGAACACTGGCCCAGCTTTTTCAAATCCCCAAAAGAGTCATCACCAGGCCACAGAGAGCCAATGATAATCTTGTGGAGAATCAATTTGTAACGGCTGATGAATTTGGCGAGATGGTTCGGCGTGGAGATATCGGGTTGCACTGGGTGAGAAAAATGGAAGGAAACCGCGAAGAGCGATACGGCTTCTTAGATGTCGACAAAAGCAGAATCCCAATTTTTTCAGGGAATAATGCCATTATCAACAATAAAGAAAGTGTTATGCCTCCAAATTTACTTGAGCATTCCTTGATTATAGCAGTTTATAGTCCAGATGATTTGAGAGATGAAAGAATGCAACAGAGATCTCCTGACCTAATAAAAGACAAACCTGAAGAAGTAAGTTATAGATTATCTGACAGAGCAATTAATATGTATCCTGAAGCGCACCTGGTTGTCAAAAATTTCGGCCACTATCAAGGTTCAACCAAAGAAGATATAGTTCGCTTGTTTTCATTGATTTCGGAGTTGAAATCTTAATAATAATTTCATAACCGCCAATTTTTCCAAAAAAGAAAGCCGAGGCCCGCGCGGATTCCTCCCCAGACCCCTCCTCCGCGCGGGCGAGACCGAATTCCGCACCCCGCCACCATTCCCCCAGAAAAAAGAGGCGGGGTGCGTGGGTTGATTTTCCCCCGTTTTTCCAAACGAATTCGGAGTCCCGCCTTCGGCGGGACGGACTGTTTTTTCGCCGAGGAGGACGTGCGAGCCAAAGATTTCTTTGGCGATGACCTTTTTCTCCAAAAGGTTGCTATCCCTTGCGATTTCGACGAGGGTTGTAGCGACTTTTATCCATTCTTGCATCGGTTCGAGCCAATCATTCTGCTTTTGTAGAAGTGAGGATATTTGCTCTTCCAGCGACTTCTTTTTGAATAACAGTTTTAATTTTTCAGCACGATAAATTTCTTGTTCAATCACTTGGTCTAAATAGCCGTCAAGAAGTCGCTGGAGCTTTACCTCAATATTTTTGATTTCTTTTTTCATTTCTTCTACAAAAGCAGAATTAGACTGGGCGGATTTCTTGTGGTCTTGCAGAGCAAGACGATTCAATTCTTCCGCCCAGTCTTTGGGCAAAGAAGCTTTTTGAATTAGGGATGATAACTGCTCGTCTAGTTTTTCGGAACGAAGCGACATTTCTTTACACTTCATTACTTTAGATTTT
>JACQBP010000035.1 GCA_016194445.1 Candidatus Liptonbacteria bacterium
ACGAACGCGCGACCGGACGCTTTATTATGTAATGGCTGGGGCAATTGGGGCGTATCTCGTGCGCAGTATCTTTATTTTCGATACAATAGGGCCGCTTTTGGTGATGTTTCTCATTTTTGGATTAGGAGACGCTAAGTACCGGGAGGGAATAAACAGGACCAGTGAAATTCGGGAAGGGAAAGCAGTGGTAGCGATGGTCAGAAAGAAAGTTACCTCGGCGTCGCTTGAATGGACTACTAGCTTGGCGCTTTTCCTGGCTATTTTCCCGGTTTATTTCATCAACATTCAGTCAATGAGAGCTACTGATCATCAGTTCTGGGGTTTCACTTACTTTGTGAAGAACAAGCCGGCGATGGCGATCGATAATTTTCATCAAACCTTAGCCGTATGGAGTCCTTATAGTTGGAATTTTAAGCGAGACTACGCGGCGGCGGCGGCGGAGAATCATTTCTATAATCCAGCGAGTATTTCCGAAAACGAGGTGAGGGGGGCTATTTTAGGGATGGAGGAGGTGGTGAGGGAACACCCCGAAGACGCCTACAATCACTACGCGCTCGTGGATTTATACAATGAAGTATCAGATATCGATCTTAAAACTTTTCTGCCGCTGGCGGAAAAGGAAGCCGCCATGGCTTTGAAGCTTAGCCCGGACCGGCAGCAGGTTTATTTTTCTTTGGCTAAGACGAAGCATCTTGAAGGCAAGCGAGAAGAGGCAATAGCGCTCGTGAAACAAGGTTTAGCCTTAAACGATCAGGTGCCTGATGCTCACTTTTATTACGGATTACTTTCGTTTGATGACGGTGATAATAAAACCGGATATGCGGAAGTAAAAAAAGCGATAGAACTCGGAAGGCAATGGAAAAATTACAATGAGCCAAGGGTGGTGGCTGGTTTTTTTGCCGATGCCGGGCATCTTCAGGAAGCCATCGAACTTTACAAAAAAGCGCTCGAGATGAATGGAGATGATTTGGAAGCAAGGTTGAAGTTAGGCATTGGCTATTACTTTGACGGGCAGAAAGAACTGGCTAAGGAACAAATTTTGAAGGTGATGGCGGGTTTTGATTTAACAAAGAGCGAGTCTTACCAGAATTTTGAGCCGATTTTGCGAAATTTGGGATTGGTGAAGTAGGGCAAGAGGGATTGGTTTTTCGGTGACTTTCTGGTATAATAACCGTGGGCTCGAAAGGCCTTTTTTAGGTCTTTTTTAAGAGAGGGGAATATATTCTATATGCCAAAACAGAAGAAAAAAGAAAAACAAAGCCACAGCTTAAAAAACCTTGGCCACAAAGTAGAGTTAGAGGCTGTGCCGAAAAAGGAGGCTTCTTATAGCGCGGAGGATATTTATGTGCTTGAAGGCTTAGAGCCGGTTAGGAAGCGGCCGGGGATGTATATCGGTTCGACGGGGACCGACGGATTGCATCACTTGATTTGGGAGGTGGTGGACAACTCGATTGATGAGGCGATGGCGGGGTACGCTAAAAATATCGCGGTTGAACTTTTGCCGGGAAACCGAGTGAGCGTTACCGATGACGGCCGAGGGATACCGGTTGAGATGCACAAACAGACTAAAAAATCGGCGCTCGAAACGGTGATGACGACCCTTCACGCCGGCGGCAAGTTTGGCGGAGAGTCTTACAAAGTGGCTGGCGGTTTGCACGGGGTGGGCGTGTCGGTCGTGAATGCGCTTTCGGAATGGCTTCGGGCGGAAGTTTGTCGCGAGGGCGGACAATACGCTCAGGAATATAAAAGAGGAGTGCCTTTGGCTAAGGTAAAAAAGATTGGGACGTGCAAAGAAAATGGGACGAAGGTGATTTTTTCGCCAGACCCGCAGGTTTTTTCCAGTTTGGATTTTAATGATAAAAGAATTCTGGATCATCTTCGCCAGCAAGCGTATTTAACGAAAGGAGTCAAGATCAACTTTGCTGATCGGAGGGAGAAGACTCCGCTTTTCCATAGTTTTTATTTTGAAGGCGGTCTTTTGTCGTTTGTAAATTACTTGAGGCGAGGCGAGAAGTTGTTGCAAGAGGAAGCTTTTTACGTTAATAAAGATTACGAGAATATTAATGTGGAGGTGGCTTTTGTTTACATCGATGACTTGGAAGTAAGAGAATTGAGTTTCGCTAACAATATTTATACGCCGGATGGGGGAATGCACTTAACGGGTTTTAAGTCGGCTCTGACTCGGTCTTTAAATAATTACGTGCGAGCGGAAGGGTATTTGAAAGAAAAGGAGGAAAATTTAACGAGCGATGATTCGAGAGAGGGACTCACGGCGGTGGTTTCGGTGAAGTTACGAGAGCCCCAATTTGAAGGTCAGACTAAAGCCCGATTGGGTAATCCAGAGGCGCGGACGGCGGTTGAAAGCGTGGTCAATGAAGCCCTTAAGGATTTCTTAGAGAAGCGACCCGGCGAAGCGAGACGGATGGTGGAGAAAGTGATGCTGGCGGCCAAAGCAAGAAAAGCGGCTAAGGCGGCGAAGGATACGGTTCTCCGAAAGGGCGCTTTTGAGGGTTTAACTTTACCCGGGAAACTCGCCGATTGCAGCTCGAAAGATCCAGCGGAGTCGGAGCTTTTTATAGTAGAGGGCGATTCGGCCGGCGGTTCAGCCAAATCTGGCCGGGAGAGACGGACGCAGGCCATTCTGCCGCTTAGAGGAAAGATTTTGAACGTGGAGAAAACTAGATTGGACAAGATGTTAACGAACCAAGAGATCCGATCTTTGGTGATGGCGATTGGCACTGCCATCGCGGAAGAGTTCGACATTTCGAAAATTCGATATCACAAAGTTGTGATTATGACAGACGCGGACGTGGATGGCGCGCATATTCGGACTTTACTCCTGACTCTTTTTTACCGTTATTTCCGGCCCGTGATTGAATCGGGTTATCTTTATATCGCTCAGCCGCCGCTTTATCGGATTCAATCAGGCAAAGAAGCTCGTTACGCCTACACGGATCTAGAGAAGGAAAAGATTATCAAAGAGATAAGTGAAGTCAAAAGTCAAAAATCAAAAATCAAAAGTCCCGATCAAAAGGCAAAAGTTGAACTGAAAGATACCTTGGATAAAGCGGAGGAAATTACCAGTGGAGAACTTAGGGGTATTAGTATTCAGCGATATAAAGGTTTAGGCGAGATGAATCCGGATCAGCTTTGGGAGACAACCATGAATCCGGTGAATCGCTCGCTCAAACAGGTGACGATTGAAGACGCTACCGAGGCGGATCGGATATTTGACATTTTGATGGGGGATGACGTGGCCCCGCGGCGAAAGTTTATTGAGATCCACGCGCTCGCGGTTAAAAACCTTGACGTTTAGGGAATTTTAGGTTAAGTTAGGAGGGCAGCTAAAGCTGCTTTTTATTTAGAGGATTTATGATTGACAAGGTAAAGAATTTTTTTAACGAGGCGAGGCAAGAGTTTCGCCACGTGAATTGGCCGACCAGGCAGGAAGCGGTGAAGTTAACCGCGGTCGTCATTGGAATTTCCCTAGGGTTAGGAATTTTTTTGGGAGTCTTTGACGGAGTTTTCCAGTTTCTTTTAAAGACTTTTATTAGTAAGTAGCCAGAAGTAAAATTTTTTATGGATAACAATTTAGTCCAACAGGGAGAAAAGATCGGGTCGAGACAATGGTACGCGGTGCACACTTATTCGGGATACGAAGAAGCGGTGGCCCGTTATTTGAAGCAGCGGGTTGAGATGTTGGGGATGGAAGATAAGATTTTCAAAGTGATTGTCCCGAAGGAGAAGAAGATCAGGGTGAAAGGAGGCAAGCGGCAAACGGTGGAGGAGAAAATTTATCCGGGCTACGTGCTTTTAGAGATGGTTTTGACGGGGGATTCGTGGTACGTGGTCCGAAACACGCCTCGAGTGACCGGTTTTGTTGGATCCGACAGCACCAAGCCCACGCCGCTTTCGAAGGAAGAAGTGGATAATTTGATCAACCGAATGGGTTCGGATGAGAGCCGGTTTACAGTTGATTTGAAGGTGGGGGATTTAGTGAAGATTACCGACGGACCGTTTAAAGATTACGACGGCAAGATTGCCGACGTTGACGAGGAAAGAGGGCACGTTAAAGTAATGGTCCCGATTTTCGGTCGAGATACGGCGGTCGAACTCGATTCATTGCAGGTGAAGAAGATATAAAGAAATTTAAAGTTCAAATATAAAAATGTAAAATTTAGGTATTCCTTCGGAATGATTTATATTTTTAACTTTACATTGTCATTTTTCACTTTGATTTTTAAATTTTAATTTTACTATTATGCAACAGTGTTTCTTTTGTTCTCAAAATTTAAATCAGATTGATTATAAAGAAGTGGATCTCTTAAAAAGGTTTGTTTCGGGACAAGCTAAAATTATTGATCCGAAGCACACCAACGTTTGCGCTAAGCATCAACGGCGTTTGGCTCAAGCGATTAAGCGGGCGAGGTTTTTGGGTCTTTTGTCGTTTGTTAGTCGCTAAAGCTCCGCTACGAAATACGAAAATGTACGAATATGCGAGAAGGCTCCATCCTTTCATTCGTATATTGGTAACGGATTCGTATTCTGTAGCTAAGAAGGATAATGCGTAGTTTGAATGAAGAACTTTTTCTTTGGATTTTTAATCTGGCTCATCAGAATATCTGGCTGGACCGGCTTTTGATTTTTACGGCGCAGTATTTGCCCTACATTCTTTTTCTCTCGGCGCTCGTACTCATTTTTTCAGAGCCGGGGTGGAAGCGGCGGATTTTTTTCGCTTCCCACTTAGTTTTAGTGATAGTCGTAGCGAGAGGAATAATCGTGGAAGCTCTAAATTACTTCTACCCCACCCTGCGGCCCTTTGAAGTTTTAGAAATCCAGCCTCTTTTTACGGTGGTTGGATCGTCTTTTCCTTCGAGTCACGCAACGATATTCTTTGGGTTGACAGCGGTGATTTTTTACCTGAATAGAAAGTGGGGCTGGTGGTATTTTTTGCTGGTGACCATCAATGCTTTAGCCAGAGTGGCAGTGGGAGTCCACTGGCCCCTCGATATTGCGGTCGGAGCTCTTATAGGAGTTTTAAGCGCGGTGATGGTTTACCAGTTGCTCGAAGTTTACTTCAAGAAAATTAGTTTGCCTCAGGCGGTGAAAGGATGGGAAGTAGAAAAATAAAAAAAGAAGCCTAAAAAGATACCCCCGCTTCAAGTTGAAACGGGGGCGGTCATCGGTTTTTGCCTGAGGCTGTCGCGAAGCCTGACAAGTTCGGTTACGATTCGCTCGGTAACCACGCGGCGGATATCTTCGTCTTTGGAGGTCGAAGAGCGGTCGAAGCGAATGGGTTCTCCGAAGACAACCGTGGTTCGGCGACCAAAACCGGGGAATCTGGGCAACCAACGAGCCAGACCACTGTGTTTACCCGGCTGGCCGCCGAAAAGCCGGTCCGTGCCTTCGATGTAGGCTGGGATGACGACTGGGCTAGGGTTGCTTTTAGCCACCAAGTACCCTAGGCCATCTCTCATGTCTTCGAGGTTGTAGCTACGGGTGCCTTGGGGAAAGATGTGAATGATACCGCCACCCACAATCCTCAAGAGGCGGGCAATCAACTCCCGGTTAAACCTGCCTCGATCAACCGGAATGGCTCGCCAGGCCTTCAAGATCAGTCTTACCAGCCAGAAGCCGAAGTAGTTTTCCCTGGCGGCCAGATGGTATGGTCGCACTCCGGGCCTCACGATGATTACCGGTAAAAATCCGGCGATGCCGACGGCAAACGAATCAAACATGCTTAAGTGATTCGAGGCGACGATGGCGTTTCTTTCAATGCCTTCCAAGTTTCCCCGCCCGTAGACCCGCATTCGATTTAAAACCCGGAAATAAAAGAGACTGATGGCAACTCCGGCAATGACGGTGAAGTGTTCTGCCCAGATTTCAAGGCGGCGCAAGGCGGCTCGGACGGTCTTTTTCATTGGTTACCCTCCTTTGGGTGCTAAGGGATATTTTAAAGAAGTTTGGGTTAGCTGACAACTGGACAAGTCATTAGGTTTCCCCAGCTTGCCCCGTAGAACAAGGTGGATAGCAATTTTTACGAAGCCGTTTTCTTAAACCAAGTCTTTGCAAAAAAATGTTCATTTTATTTTTGAGCCATTTTATCCTAAAAATTGGATGGGCTTCGCAATCCACTTTGTTATACGGGGCTTGCGTATTTTAATTATTTTTGGTAGGGTTACAGATAGTAATTCTTTTTGACATCTTGGTTTACGCTGAACTGATAAGAGAAGCTGGCTTGATTCGCACTCTTTTGGGGAACGGGGGATGAGGTTTCCCTTTAGAGTTTTCAATCACGACTAGTGCTCGGACTAAAGGAGGCCGAGCGAAAAGAACTGGGAGCGAACTTAAGCTGGACGCAGTCATCCCTTTTCACTGTAGTAAGGAGGGCTTTATGACGAGGAAGTGGCCTTGGCTGATGGCCATCGCGGTCGTATTTTTGGCGCTTCTTGTTGGCGGTTTCGATATGTCGCCGGCGTTCGCCAATTATCCGAATCCGGTGGCTGTCACGACGAACGATCTCTGGGTCGAGTTTGTGGCCGACACGTCACCGCCGATTTCTGCTTTTGCGGTGTACCCAAACCCTTTAACTTTCGTCTCGGTCAATTCGGGCAGCGGGTACGGCAACTACACTTACGGTATCAATGTCGTCGAGTGCACGCTCGCAGGGGAATGTTCGGATTGCGCGGAAATCTCATCGGTGTGGAATGTCCAAGCGTCGAGTTCATTGGCGATCATGACCGGTACGGCGGCAAACTGCGGCGCATCACCGAGATTGGTGAGGCCAGCTTGCCTAGCTTCTTCTTCCGACGCGGACGATTACACAATGATGGCGACGATGCCTGTCGATAAGCCGGAGAACACGCGGACGATCATGTCAGCGCGTGACGCGATGATTTCCGATCCGACGACGTGCCTGGCGGCAATGAAAATCGGCGGATATCGAGGCGAAGGTCTCGGGTCCGGCAATGTTCGCGCCAGTCCGATCTACTGCGGGGCGAAAATCGGTGGCTGTTACGGCGGCGGTCTGCGTGGGCCTGGCCCTGCTTCTCTCATCGACGGTTTGCCGGTAGGGGTCGTCAACAAGGAAACGACGATCGCGGCGCCTCCATTCTCTTCGAAGACAGCGCGCTGGGCGTAGATCCCGAACCGGGATGAAACCTGCAAGCGCGCGAAATACAAAACCCTCGGGTGTACAACACTGCACCCGGGGGTTTCTTTTTCCCAGGTAGTAGAAACTCGACTTTGTTTTTTTGGAAGTAAAATGCCCAGTCGAGTTTTCACTACCCGGTGTTAATTTGACTCAACCCCTAGTTCGGGTATATTGACGGAAGCTGGAGGTTTGGGGAAGATCGACTTTGACACAGTAAAAACAGGAAGGAGGTGACCCCTAAGTGCTCTATCTTTTCGTTTTAACGGTTGCAATTTTCGCCTTTATTCTCGTGAGGCGAAAAAGCGAACGGGCTCTCGTGAACAGAGTCGAAGACTTGGCGAAGCTCGGGAAGGTGAAAAAGATCCGGGTTTTATCGAGTTGGTTTATCCCGGCGATTCTTGAAGAGTACTTAGTCGAGCCGGAGAGAGAAACGCGAGAAAGGGAGGAGGCAAGAGATTTAAAAGTGGCCTGGCCGGCCGAAGAGCCGGAGATGATCGAGATCAAGGTTTCAGCGCACTCAACTTTTTCCATACCGAGGTATTTTCCGGCGAGTATTATGGGGAAGCTTGAGTGGTACGAATTCTGGCCAATTATTGCCGAGCACGCAGGAGTTTGGCACTTGGCTCAAGTGGAGGAAGAGGTAGTCACGGCCGGCCGGACTCGCAAAGTGAAGCGAGTGATCTCAACGCGAGATTTTCTTCACACTGGAGAGAGGATCGGAGTCATTGTCCGAAAAGCCTTAATGGAAGAAAAGGAGGAACATCACTATCGGGCGCCAAACCAGGGTTACTTGTTTTCACTTCAAGTCTCAAGTGGGATGGAAGTGGAGCCGGGGAACGTACTGGTGGTAATGGCGATTCCTACCGGTCGACCAGCGACCAAGAAACCAGACTAGCCCGCCTTTTCTCTCTCAAGAGGGAGGCGGGTTTTTTGTTTGGTGGTAAAATCATTATTTATAAAAATACCGATAAAAAATATATAAAATTATAACCCAGACAACATACAAAACCGTTCCGATCGTGACTAACTTTAAGTAGGTTCTAAAACCGGACTGTTCAACATTCGCTAATTTTTCTCCATACGCCGCTGTTTGTTTATGTCTTCTTAAAAAACTTGCGGAATACATCATCATGCCGAAGACTAGAACTGGAGCAATGAATTCAAGATATCGTAATTTTTTGATGTGATAAAGATAAACAGAAATGATTAACATCAAAAACAAAGTTGCACCAGCAACTACCCGAACCTTAAAGAAATCTGGAAATTGGCGAGCTATTTTCACCGCTTCTTTACTTTCTTCTTCCTGCGCTAGAAATTCTTTATTTTTTGACACGCGCGGATAGATGAGAAAGAAAAAAATTACAAGACAAATTCCAATGATAGTGCCAAAGTATTTTGCATTAAATTCAACTCCTAGTAGTATGAGAGTTATGGGTAAAACAAAAAGCACGAGAATAAAAATAATCCATACGAGTTTATTGGGATTCATTTCCAATGGAGATTTCATGTAGTCTGTAGTTTCTTAGATTAAAAATTTTTTTCCTCAAAAATGAAGTTGCCACTCATCAGTGGGCAGAGAGGGATTTGAACCCTCAAGGAGTTGCCTCCATAGGTTTTTGAGACCTACGCGTATACCGTTCCGCCACCTGCCCCGTTTTATTGATTGATAATATGTTAAAAATTGATTAGAGTAAAGACAATGGCGAGGGTGATTTCTATTTGTAATCAAAAAGGCGGGGTGGGGAAATGTTTGGCGCCAGGGACGCCGGTGCTTCTTTCGTCTGGAGAACTGGTGCCTATCGACAGGGTTTTTGAAAAGCACTGGGGAGATAATTTAGTGAAGAGGCTTGATAGCGACGGCGGAGTTTTTATTAAACCGAAACATGAGATCGGGGTTTTTTCTTTAGATGACGAACTTAAGATCGTTGAGGGCAAGGTGGAGGCTTTATACCGAGGAAGAGCGGAAAAGCTTCTCGAGATTAGAAGTAGTAGAGGTAAAACAGTAAAGGTAACCCCCACACACCCTTTCTTGTCGTTCAGGAATGGTAAGCCAGGGTGGGTGTGTGCCAATGACTTGGAGGAAGGTGATTTTATTGCGGTACCCCGACAGGTCGAAGTCAGAAGTCGGAATAGCGCCGTAGATCTGATTCCGATGGTTCCAGATGAAATTTATCTTTGGGTTAAGGACAAAGACTTTGTGGATGTTCATTTGGCCGACATTCTTTCCCGATCGAGTTTGAATCTTGAGGATAAAATATTGTTTCAGCTCTTACAACAAGAAGAGGTGTCCGCTTCCAAACTTTATGCCACAGGAGGCAAGCCAGCTGTTTTTAAGCATCTGCGGTCGCTTTTGGCCAAAAATGTTGTAAGCCGAAGGAGGAGAGGGGAATATGTTTACTCACTCATTCGGGAAGGGGCCGTTGATTATATGTATCGGAGAGGTTTTTCGGTTCGAGTTTTTAAGGAGTGTGGTTGGGATAAAAATATGATTGCTAAGATGGGCTATCGCACTCGTTTTGGTTACACGTGTATTCCTATAAACCCAATCTGGGAATTGGATAGAGATTTGGCGATTTTCCTCGCTATTATTTTAGCCGAAGGATATCTTGGGCCGTCGCGGATTGTGCTGTTTCATACCTCGCCTGAGATATTGGATTTTTTTAGCGCCTACTGTAGGAGGGTTGGGCTCCGATGCCAAAAAGAGTGGGTTGGTAATCAGTGGAAAGCGACGGTTAATCAAGCCGGAACCTTGATGAAGATTCTTCACGAGGTAGGGGAGGTGCCAATACGAGGCAATCGGAAATCATTTAAGGTTAAGGTTCCGGGGGTGGTGCTACGGGCACCCAGAGAAATCTTAGCCGCTTATCTTGGCGCCTACATCGGCTGCGAGGGGTATATTGCAAAGGACAGGTCTACGGTTGAAGTGACCAGCGCTAGTTTTGAGAATATTATTGGGCTACAATATGCTTTTTTGAGATTTGGAATTAACAGTACTTTGAGGAGTGGATGGAAGTGGGCTACTAATTCTCCTGCGCCAAAGAAAAGGATGTATCACTTTCTTACCATTACCGGCTCTCATGATCTGCGGATTATTTTGGAAGGTTTGCCGATTTTGATTGAGGAAAAAGTCGAGAAACTCAAGAGGGTCTGTGAACTGAAACCAAACACTAATGTTGACGTAGTGCCAGGGGTAGGGTATTTGATAAAGTCGGTTCGGCAAAGCTTGGGGTTGCGGCAAAGAGATGTCGGCATCCAAGGAACAATTACTGATTATGAAGATGGCAGTAATAATCCGTCAAGAACGGCGATCCAGGGAATGGTGGCCACTCTTTCGAGGAGCCCTTTGTTTTCTTATCAGGATCTCGAGGTAGAACTTTTGGATCGACTGGGATTCTCGGATGTGTTTTGGGAGCGGGTAACTTCTAAAACTTCTAGCGATTACGATGGCTACGTTTATGATTTAACTGTTGGTAAATTCCATAATTTCATAGCTGGACAGGGTGGGTTGGTGGTGCACAATACGACGACGGCCGTTAATTTGGGGAGCTATTTGGCGGCGCTCGGTCGGCGGGTGTTACTCGTGGATTTTGACCCGCAGGCGAACGCGAGTTCGGCTTTGGGTTATGATCCTTTGCGGACGGAGCTTAGCGTTTATCACGGCATTATTAACGCCGCGCCGCACGAACACGTGATCCGGCCAACCGCCCTATTTAACTTTCATTTAGTGCCGGCGGCGCCGCATTTGGCCGGAGCTTTAGTTGAGTTTGTGAATTTGCCGGAGCGGGAATATTTCCTTCGAAAGTTTATTAATCGCGTCAGACATAGCTACGATTATGTTTTAGTGGACTTGCCGCCGTCCTTGAGTCTGCTCACCGTGAACGGTTTGGTGGCATCGGATGAAGTTTTGGTGCCGGTGCAGGCGGAGTATTATAGCTTAGAAGGATTGGGTCAGCTTTTGCAGACGATTGATTTGATTCGAAATAATTTGGGACACAACATTAAGGTTAGCGGCGCGGTGCTTACCATGTACAATAAGGGCGAACGGTTGAGTCGGGAAGTGGCGACGAATTTAAGGAAAAATTTTCCGTACACTGTTTTCAACACTGAAATCCCCAGAAGTGTGGCGCTCGCGGAGGCGCCCAGTTTTTCGAAGCCGGTGATGCTTTACCGGCCGGATTCGATCGGGGCTTTAGCATATCGGAATTTGGCGGCGGAGGTTATGGCTCAAGAGAAGGAATTGATTGCGGGGGCGATGGTAGCGAGTCAAGATTTTGGAAATTTTAATGTTATTTAGCTACGAAATACGAATTTTTTACTAATATACTAATAAAAAATCATGCTAGGCAAAGGATTAGAATCTTTAATTCCGCCGGGGGGTGGACAGAAGCCGAATGATGGCGGATCCAGCCAGTCTCAAGATGCGGGTTTGACGGGACAGGCCCCGATACTAGAATTTCGAAAACCTGAAGGTTCGATAAGTTCGAAATTCAGTACGGGACAGGCCCAGCCCCACTTTCGAGAGAAAGATGGAGCTGGGCAAGCCCGGATAGTAGAAACTCGGAAGCCTGAAGGTTCGACGAGTTCGAAATTCAGTACGGAACAAGCCCAGCCCCACCTTGTGGATAAAAGTGGAGCTGGGCAACCGCGCCTTCGCGAGCACGCTTCGGCGGGCGAGGCGATTTTTCAGATTGAAGTTTCAAAAATTAAACCGAATCCGCATCAACCGAGAAAAGATTTCGACGAGGAGTCAATCAAGGAACTCGCGGCGTCAATTAGCGAGGTAGGGATTTTACAGCCCTTGGTGGTCACTAAAGTTGAAAAAGAGACGCCGACGGGGACGGATGTTGAATACATACTGATCGCTGGGGAGAGGCGGCTTTTAGCATCCAAGAGATTGGGGTTAGAGAGGGTGCCGGCTATTATTAAAAAATTGGATTTTGAAAGAGAGAGACTCGAGATGGCCATTGTCGAGAATCTCCAAAGGGAAGATCTGAACCCCATTGAAACCGCGAGGGCCTTTTCGAGACTGCAAGATGAATTCAATTTAACCCAACGAGAAATTGCCACTCGTTTAGGCAAAAGCCGAGAGGCGGTGGCGAACACCGTCAGACTTTTAGATTTGCCGGTCTTTATACAAGAGGCGCTGGCGAGAATCCAGATCACGGAGACGCACGGAAGATTGTTACTGGCGGTGGCTGATCCGGCGGCGCAGAGGAAACTTTTTGATGATATTTTACTCAAAAGAATGACCACTCGGGAGCTCAAAGAAAGAGTCAAACCTCAAAAAGGGAACAGCGGAATTTTAACTGGGAACGATTTACCTCCCGAACTTCAGAGTTTGCAAGAAGAATTAGTCTCGAAATTAGGAGCGCCAGTGCGGATTCAGCAGCAGGGTAAAACTGGGAAAATTACGATCAGCTTCTTTTCCGAAGAAGAACTCCGAAGCATTGTCGAGAAGTTAGGCAATTAGGAGTTTCTCAAATTGTTCTTTCTTTTTATGGATGGCGTTTCGGATGTGTTCGCGGGCGTGAGCCGTTTTGACGAAAGTGAGCCACCGGGCTTGAGGCTTCCGGTTTTTTTGAGTGAGGATTTCAATCACATCACCGGATTTGAGTTCAACGTCGAGAGATTTTAAGGCGCCATTAATTTTGGCTTTGAAGGCGGTTTCGCCAATCACGGTATGGATGCTGTAGGCAAAGTCGACGGGGGTGGAACCCTTTGGCAGATCGATCACGTCGCCTTTGGGAGTGATCACGAAGAGACGGTTGTTGAAGAAATCAATTTTCATCGCCTCGATGAATTCCTGATAGCTTAAGGCGGGGTCAAGTTTGTTATTTTCCCATCTTCTTAAGTATTTTAAGAGACCAACCTCTTCTAAGATATTTTTGAGGGATTTTTTGGACGGCGCTTCTTTTTGGATTTTTTGTTTATAGAGCCAATGAGCCGCGAGGCCGTTTTTGTTTTCTTCGTGCATCTTTTCAGTATGAATTTGGATTTCGATGTGTTTGCCTTCGGGGCCAACCACGGTGGTATGGAGAGAGCGATAACCGTTCGGTTTAGGCGAGGCAATGTAGTCTTTGATGCGACCGGGGAGGGGCGGCCAAGTTTGGTGGATGACGCCTAAAGCTTCATAGCAATCTTTGACGTCTTTAAAAACTATCCAGGTGGTGACGAGGTCGTAGATTCTCTCGAGATCCATATTGTACTCGCGGAGTTTGAAGTAGAGGCTCGAGTAGCGTTTGGCTCGGAAATCGATGAAAAGGGGAACCAAACCATTTTCCTTTAAGGTGTTCTCGAGGACGGGTTTGATTCTTTTTAAGTATTCATGGCGAGCTTCATACTGTTCTTTCACATTTTCTGTGAGCCATTCGTACTCTTTAGGGTGGAGAATGGGAAAACAGAGATCATACAATTGTCCAGAGAGGTTTTGCATGCCGATTTGGTAGGCGAGGGGCGCGTAGATTTCGTTGGTTTCGAGAGCAAAGTATTTCCATTTACTTTCCGGAATGCCTTCGATGGTTTTTAAATTATGGAGACGGTTAGCGAGTTTGATAAAGACGATTCTTAAGTCACCGCTTAAGGCTAAAATCATCTTGCGCAAGTTTTCGATTTTGGTGGCGGTGTTCTTATATTTAACCAGAGAAAGTTTGATGAGGCCGTCTAAGAGGAACGCCACCTCGCGGCCGAATTCTTTTTCGATTTCACTAACGCTGATTTTAGTGGTTTGGGGGACGTCGTGCAGGAGCCCGGCGGCAATGGTGGTTTCATCAAGGTGCCACTGATCGAGGAATTCAGCGGTCATTAAGGCGTGGTTAAAAAAAGGCTCGCCATTTTCGCGTTTCTGGCTCGAGTGAGCTTTTTTGGCGAACGCAAAGGCTCGGCCAATCAAGCTTTTAGGGTCTTTTTGGGCAGTTTCTTGAACGGTCATACAGAGAGAAGTATGAAAGATACTTTCGAGAGAATCAAGTTACTCCGATTCTAAATTAGCTTCGGCTGATGTTTTGATTTTCTCATCTTCTTCTTTTTTCTCTAAGGGATTAGTCCAAGAAGCGTAGTCGCAGTCGGGGTATCTTGAGCAACCCCAGAAGATTTTGCCGCGGGCGCGACCCTTCTTATTCACTCTTTTTTCAATCACGTCACCCTCATGACACTTAGGACATTTCAAACCGATAGTTTTATCACCCCCCTTTAGGTTTTTAGTGTTTTTACAATCCGGGAAACCGGAACAGGCGATGAATTTTCCGAAGCGACCGAATTTGACAATCATCGGTTTACCGCATTTTTCGCAGACTTCATCGGTTTTTTCATCGACGATCTCTTGCTTGGAAACGGCTTCGTATTTTTGTTCCAGATTTTTAGAGAAAGGTTCGTAGAATTCCTTGATGGTGGTTTGCCAGTTTTTTTTGCCTTCGGCAATTTCATCGAGTTCCTCCTCCATTTTAGCCGTGAAATCAATGTCCACGATTTTGGGAAAATTTTCACTCAAAACTTTGTTGACGAGAGTGCCGATTTCGGTGGGGTGAAAATACCGAGCCAGTTTTTCAACGTAGTTTCGGTCTTGAATTACAGAAATGGTGGGGGCGTAAGTGGAGGGCCGGCCGATGCCAAATTTTTCTAAAGTTTTAATAAGACTAGCTTCGTTGTAGCGAGGAGGCGGTTCGGTGAAGTGCTCTAAAGGATTGATTTCAATGAGATTGAGCTCGTCTCCTTTGGCCACGGCTGGCAAAGTTTTTTCTTCAAGTTTGGTTGGCCAAACTTTTAAAAAACCATCAAAACGCATGACATTTCCTGTAGCATGTAACATGTAACATGTAGCAGTATTTTTTGGTTGGGCCGAGATTTCGATGCGGGTGGCGTCTAAGATGGCGGGAGGAAGTTGAGAAGCGATGAAACGTCGCCAGATAAGGTCGTAAAGTTTTTGCTCGTCTTTTTCTAAGTTTTTCTTGGTCTTGATTTGACCGAATTCGAGCGGGGCGAAGTCAACATTTGAAGGGCGGATGGCTTCGTGCGCCTCTTGGGCTAACTTGGATTTGCCATGGTAGGTTTTTGGTCCTTGGCTGTATTTGGATCCGAGATGGTTTTTAACCCAGCTTTCAGCAGATAAAAGGGCGTCTTGAGCAAGATTCACCGAATCAGTTCGCATGTAAGTAATGTGACCTTTTTCGTAAAGGGATTGAGCGAGGTACATAGTTTTCTTCGAGGAGAAACCAAAAGCTCGGGAGGCTGTTTGCTGGAGAGTGCTCGTAATAAAAGGAGGCATCGGGTTTTTCCGGAGTTCGCTTTGATTGACCGCTGCGATTTCGTAGAGCGATTGCATAAGATCGGTTTTGATGACTTCCACTTGATCCTTAGTTTTAAGGCTCAATTTGGGAATGGTTTCATGATTAATTTTGACGAGGGTGGCTTCGAGTTTCTCATTTTTTTTCGTTTCTAAAAGAGCCGTCAGAGTCCAGTATTCTTCCGGATGGAATTTTTTGATTTCTTCTTCGCGTTCAACGATCAACCTTAAAGCGACGGATTGAACCCGGCCGGCGGAGAGGCCGCGGGCGATTTTTTTCCAAAGGAAGGGGGAGAGTTTGTAGCCGACGAGACGATCTAAAACACGTCTGGCTTGCTGAGCGTCAACTAAATGGAGGTCAATCTCGCGGGGGTTTTTGAGGGCGCTATCAATAGCGGTTTTGGTGATTTCGTGAAAGACGATGCGTTTAACGCGGTCAATTTTACTTTCTTCAAGCTTCAAGGCGTGGAGGAGATGCCAGGCAATGGCTTCACCTTCGCGATCCTCGTCGGTCGCGAGAATGACGGATTCGGCTTTTTCAGCCACCTTTTTCAGGGCGGTAACCTGTTTTTGATTTTTTTTGGGGATAATATATTGAGGCTCAAAGTTTTTTTCAACTTCGACGCCGAGTTTGCTTTTCGGTAAATCTCGGACATGGCCAAAAGAAGACTCCACTTGGTAATGGGAGCCTAAAAATTTACTGATAGTTTTGGCCTTAGTAGGGGACTCGACGATGACGAGGTTCATGATTTCTCTATAGATTACGGATTTTTTACGAATATACAAATTTTTTTTGGGTTCGTTTTTTCGTACTCTTTGGGATTTTTAATTTTAGAGAGTGTAACCTTGGTCAGTTTCTTGAATAGAATTTTTTAAAGTGAGAAAGCTTAGGGTTTGATTGATGATTTTGGCATTAAGATTAGTGAGTTCGATGATTTTGTCAATAGTAACCGGTTTTCCTGACTTTAACAAAACTTCCAGGATGATTTTTTCTTCTTCAGTTTCGGGATTGACCCGACGAGGAGAGTTTTCTTTTTCGAGGAGAGCCGGAGCGAGGATTTCTAGAATTTCTTCCGGTTTAGTGACTAAAGCCGCGCCTTGGCGGATAAGCTCGTGGGAACCGATGAAGTTGGGATGAGTGATCGGGCCCGGAACCACAAAAACGTCTCGGTTTTGATCGAGGGCAAAGCGAGTAGTGGCGAGCGCGCCAGAACCTTGAGGCGCTTCGATAACAAGAAGGCCATGAGCAAGACCGCTCACCAATCGGTTGCGCTCGATGAAGCGTTGGGGAAGGGAGGGGCTGCCTAGGGGATATTCAGAGATAATGGCGCCGCCAGACCCCAAGATTTTTTGGGCGAGTTTTTCGTTGGTCTTGGGGTAGAGTTTGTCTAGACCGCTCGCAATTACCGCCACGGTGTAGCCTTTAGCTTCAAGGGCGCCTTCGTGACTTTTGGCGTCGATACCTAAGGCCAAGCCGCTTATGACGTTAATGCCCCAGCCAGCGATTTTTCTCGCAAATTTTTTGGCGATTTCTCGGCCGCTTTCGCTCGCCTTTCTGGTCCCGACGATGGCGAGGGAGGTTTGGTTGATTTTATTTAAGTTGCCGAGCGAGTAAATTCCAAAAGGGGTCCAAGGAATTTCTTTGAGGAGCGCGGGGAAATGAGGGTGATGGCTTAAAGTAAGGCTCACCCCGGCTTTTTCGAGCTTAGCCCATTCTTTTTCGGGGGAGCAAGATTTTTTTACTTCCGTGGAGAGGCTGGCCCAAACTTTTTGCCAGGTGGAGTATTTTTTCTTCAGGTTTTCAAGTTCGCGAAAGTTACTCCATTTTACGAGAGTTGCGGCGTTGTAGAAAATTTCTTCGGTCACCTTAGTATTATGGCATACCCACTAGGAAATTACCTGGGGGGCATATTTTGAAGATTGAGTTATGTTATAATAGGCTGAAATGGTTAATGATTTCAAAAAGCAAGTTTGGTTGACATTGGCGATTTTAGGAGGAGCGGGGCTGGTTTTTGGTTCGGCTTATTATTTTTCGGTTCAGAGGATCAATGCTCAGGTCCAGGAGATTGTTCGCCAAAGAGCTTTAATAAGACAAAGTTCGACTATCACTCAAACCCTAGCGAATCTTAAGCAGGAAGGTCAAGCGGCAGAACCCTATAAACAAGCGATGGAAAGATTGGTGGCGACGAGAGACCAATTGATCGTTAACTTTTCCGATTGGCTGACAAGGGAAGCCAGCATCTACGGCGCGGGAGTTTCTTTCAGCTTTCAGGGATCAGAAACTAAGCCGACCCCGGATGATTTTGGCTCCGCTGGTTTCTCGATTAAACTCAGTGGTCACTTCAGGGATATAGTCGGATTGCTCAAATACCTTGAGTTAGAATCTCCCCAGTTTTTGATCACTTTTAATGATTTTGATGTTAGCCAATCAAATGGTGGTTACAATGTGGCGGCGGACGGGAAAGTTTTCTTTAACTAACATTAATGAAAAATTTTTTTAGAAATCAATATGATAAGATATTAGTTTTGATGGCGGTGGTTTTTTTGGTGGGTTTGACGATTTTTTACGTGTGGGGCGCGCGGTTTCTAGTGGTTGGTTTTAATAGGACAACCGAGATTAAGGGTGGACCAGAGGATTTAGTGCATTTTGATGTAGGTGGGGCGGCTAAGTTAAACTTAGTTCACTAAAGTAACTGTGCCATCAGTGCTCCCGTAGAACGTTTTCTACGGGCTTGACTTGGGCTTGGGTTGACGCTCGTGGAGTTTTGGTTTTTAATGTTAGTGGATTGAGCTTAACAAAGAACGGGCGGATGATTTATTAGGGAATCTCATTAATTGAGATTATGGGGCAATGGTCCGTTTTTCTATTTTTAACAACGTTGGTTAGAGTGGTACTCTGGTGTTAAATTTCCAAGTTAATGCGCACATAGTTCAGTGGTAGAACGCGTTCCTGATAAGAACGAGGTCCTTGGTTCGATTCCAAGTGTGCGCACCGGAAGCTGAAAGGTAGCCCCGCTGTGAGAGGGACAAAAGAATTTGTGAAGCTTAAGATTCGCTAACAAATTCTAACGCGCGGTTAGCTCAGTGGTAGAGCGCTTCGTTGACATCGAAGAGGTCAGAAGTTCGATCCTTCTACCGCGCACAGTCTCCCATAAATCATATAGCATGAAACATGAAACCCCGATACTAGAAGTTTGGAAAAACTTAAGTTTTAAGAAGTTCCAGACTTCAGTACGGGGCAGGCAGAAGGAGAAATATGAAAAATAGAGAAAAGTTTGAACCGGAAGTGATTTATGAAGATCGGAATTTTTTGGCGGTGAATAAGCCGGCGGGACTTTTGGTGCATGCTAGCAATTTAAAGTTAAAAAATAAAAATGAAAAATTATTGGAGCCAACTTTGGTCAGTTGGCTTTTATATAGGTACAAAGAGATAAGTAAAGTGGGAGATGATCCAAAGGTGAGGCCGGGGATTGTGCACCGGTTGGACAAGGACACTTCTGGGGTAATGCTAATAGCGCGAAACCAAAAATACTTTGATTATCTCAAGAAACTTTTTCAAGAACACAAAATCAGGAAAACTTATTTGGCTTTGGTTTATGGGATACCGAAAGAAAAAAAGGGAGTGATAAACAAACCTATCGCTTTAAAACCAGGTACGACGAAGCGGTCAGTTTTTGGCGGGAAGATGGAGAAGGAAGCGGTGACGGAGTACAATTTAGTAGAAGGTTTTAACGAGACAAGCGACAAGGTTTTTTCTCTATTAGAAGTGCATCCGAGAACAGGTAGGACGCATCAGATTCGAGTGCACCTCGCGAGTATTGGTTGTCCGGTTTTGAATGACCAAATTTACGCTCCGAAAAAAGAGAAAGTTGGGAGTGGAAGGTTGATGTTACACGCGCTGTCTTTGGAGTTTACGAATGAAACCGGTAAAAAGATTTTGATTGAGAGCGAATTGCCAAAGGAGTTTAGGGAAGTGACCGACAACTAACAGCTTATAACTTACGACAAATAACGAGGAAGATACACAAGAAAGATAATTGTTTCCAGCACCACTTTTTTAGCTTGAAAAAGGGTGCTCGAATCCTCAATTTTGTTGCTTCGTTGAACCAAGTAGTCCCTCGTCGCAAGGCTTCTCGGGACGATTGAAAACCTAAGTTCGTACCTCACTAATGTTTTCTAATCGGAGTTATCCACAATCCATTTTTAAAGGGGTTTTGAAGCTGTGCTATAATACTCAAGTAAATCTTCTAGAAAGGTCGAATTTAAAGAAAAAATTGAAATGCAAAGTAAACAAGTAAAAGGCTTTACTCTGATCGAGCTTCTGATTGTGATCGGGATTATTGCCATTCTCGCTACGGTGGTCATTTTAACTTTAAATCCGGCCGAGCTTTTGAGGCAGGCGCGAGATTCAACGAGGACTTCTGATTTTGCGACTATAAAGAGCGCAGTTTCGCTTTTTGGGGCTGATGTGGCTACGTCTTCAGCTGCTTACGGCGCAAGTATACTTGCCGCCGGTCCTCTTCCGACTTGTTATGTTTCTATCACACAAGGTGCGGCTCAATCAGGTGGAGCGGCTCCGGTTTGGGGAGCAAATTGTGGTGGCCGCTTTACTACTCGTGGTGTTGCAGCTAATTGGACGATAGCCAGTAGTTCGGAGACTAATAAAAGACTCGTGAATGGTGGTGGCTGGATTCCAATTAATCTGAATGCGATTAGTTCTGGGGCGCCGATTTCAGCTTGGCCAGTTGATCCAGTGTCCCCCAACGCTTCCACTTCTTATTACGCTTACGCCACGGACGGTTCTGGGGGTTTTGAAATTAACGGAGTTTTAGAAAGTACTAAGTTCGCTAGCAGTTCCGCAAATGATGGCGGAGATATGAACGCGGTTGGCGGGCCGGTTGGCACTTCTCTTCTTTATGAAGTCGGAACGCAGCCTGGATTAAATCTCTAGTTTAAACAGAGAGTGTTGAGTATGAAAGAACCCAGCCTGTGCGTTGGGTTCTTTTTTGCTATAATTGAGGGGGTTGGAATGATATGGCTTGGCTAAATTTATACACTTTATGCATTTTGGCTTTAGTTTTAGCGGCCCAGTTTTTTTATCGTTTTTCTTCGGGGCGCTTGGCGGCTTTTTTTATCAAATTTAAGTTCCATACTTTTTTGAGATGGATTTGGATTCTAAGCGGGGTTTTGATTTTTTCACTTTTAACTTATTGGTCGTATTTGCAGTATGAACTTTGGTCGGGTGAGGGCGGGTTTGGCAAATTTCTTTTGCCGCCGTATCAAAGCATCTACTATTTCTTTTCTTATGTGGGAGTCAGGTTTTTCGGGCCGTGGATTTTGGCGTTTTTCGCGGCTATTTTAGTCAGCCGTTTGGCGAAATTTTTGAATAGACGTTTTGAGGAAAGGTTTTTTGAGCCGGAGGAGATAGAACTGATCGCTTTGGGAACCTTTTTGGCTGGCTACCCGGGATTTTTCTTTTACCTAGCTTTGATTTTGACAGTGGGAGTTCTGTTTTCTGCGTTCTACCTTCTGCTTTCAAAGGGGCGATTACCGCTTTATTATTTTTGGATACCTTTGGCTATATTTGCTATCATTATGAAGATTTGGTTTTTGGGTTATTTGGGCAACGGTTTTGTTTCGTTTTGGGGGAGCTTTTCGCTCGGAGATTTTTATAAATTGATTTTCGGTTTCTAAAGTTTGCTACGGAATACGAAAAAATACGGATATACAGATGTAGCGAAAGTATTTATGCTGTTTAATGTCTATTCGTATAGAAATTCGTATTCAGTAGCCTTATAACATGCGATTACCAGTGCCGGCGGATCAACTTAAAAAAAAACTAGTTCAGGAGGGCTTGATTACGGCCGAGCGATTTGATGAAATTGCGGTGGATGCCGGGAGGAAGAACCAAGATTTTTTGGACTTAATTATTTCGCAAGGCGTGGCCGAGCAGGGTTACTTGAACAATACGCTGGCGGCGCTTTTGGGAGTGCCGCTCGCGAATTTGGAAGAGCGAAAAGTTGATCCAGAGGTGGTGAAGGTACTTTCGGAGGATATTGCCCGACAAAGAGAAGTGATTATTTTTGATCGGGAACCGGACGGCAGTTATGACGCGGCGATGGCTGATCCCAACAATCTCGAGACCATTAAGTTTTTATTCCAACATCTTCAGGCGAAAGTTAATCCTTTTTTTGCGAGTAACAGCGATTTGAATCGCGGGTTTGCCATTTACGGTTCTCAAAGCGCTAAAGATTTCAAGAAGTTAATCGAGGAAAATATTCAGCAGTCCTTAGCGGGCCAGGCGAAGACGATTGAAGAGGCGGCCTCGCTACTACCCATTGTTTCGATTGTGGAAAATCTTTTGTCTTACGCCATGGCTTCCAGGTCGTCGGATATTCACCTTGAAGTTTTGGAGGACGTGACTTTGGTGCGCTATCGCGTGGACGGCATTCTTTTTGAAATTATGAGGATGCCGAAGGCGATTCATCCGGCACTCGTGGCTAGGATCAAGATTTTGTCCGGGTTAAAGATCGATGAGCATTTTCGGCCTCAAGACGGACGCTTTCATTATCAAATTGCCACTCAAATGATCGACGTAAGAGTTTCAATTTTGCCGACTTTCTATGGAGAGAAAATTGTGATGAGACTGCTTGAGGCGGCGCAGAAACCTTTGTCGCTTGAGGAATTGGGCATGCTACCGGAGACGGCCAAAGTGATTACGGAAAATTTGAAGAAAGCTTACGGAATGGTTTTGTCGGTGGGGCCAACGGGTTCAGGGAAAACCACGACCCTCTACGCCTTAATGGATATCTTGAATCGGCCAAACGTGAATATTGTTACCGTTGAGGATCCAATTGAATACAACATGCGGTATGTGAATCAGACTCAAATCAACGTCCAAGCGGGGATTACTTTTGCCAATGGTCTGCGAGCCATCCTGCGACAAGATCCGAATATCATTATGGTCGGTGAGATTCGGGACGCAGAGACAGCGGGGATTGCGGTGCAGGCGGCCTTAACCGGACACTTGCTTTTGTCATCGCTTCACACCAATGACGCGCCGACGGTGGTGCCCAGACTTTTTGATTTGGAAGTGCCGCCATTTTTGGTGGTTTCGGTTTTAAACGTGATTGTCGCCCAAAGGTTGGTCCGAAGAATTTGCCATTCATGCATCTACTCTTATGAAGTTGGTCAGGAGGTGATGGGGATTATTCGCAGCCAGCTCGAGGAACTAAGTCTCGATCCGGCTAAAGTTAAGTTGCCCAAAAACTTTTTTAAAGGAAAAGGATGTCCGAGTTGCGGGATGACCGGCTACCGAGGGCGTTTAGGTATTTTTGAAGCGTTAGAGATTAACGAGCAGATAAAGAGAATCATCATCGGTCCGGATTTCACTTTAGAGAAGTTAAGGTTGGCAGCCCGAGAGCACGGTATGACAACCATGTTTGAAGATGGCTTGAAGAAAGTGGAACTGGCCATGACGACTTTGGATGAAGTGCTGCGGGTGATTAGGGAGTAAGTTTTAAGCAAACTCTACTTTCCTCAACCCGCTTCATTCCTCCAGCGAAGGACTCGCTTGTCCTCGCCGGCTTGCCGCTCGTAAAAACAGAAAACGAGCGGACCGTGCCAAGCCGGCTCCGGGGGTTTCGGAAAGTAAAGTTTGCTTGGTTTGGGTGGTTAATATATGAAAAGTTGTTTATAATTATAGTAACAATGCTTTTTCATTACCTTGCGGCGGATAAAAATGGGAAGATCACGGAGGGGGATTTAGAAGTGGATAATTTCAACCAAGCTCTTCAGTACCTAGCCGGGAAGGAACTCCGGCCGATTTCGGTGAAGCCCATTAAAGAAGCCGGGGCGGGAGCGGCGCATCATCGGATTTTTGGCAACATCAATTTAACTGATAAAATTTTTTTGACCAGGTACCTGGCTCTCATGCTTCGAGTCGGGACGGATCTTTTATCGGCGATCGATATTTTGATCGCTGATTTTGATAAGCCGGCCATGAAAAGTTTTCTCTTGGAAGTGCGGGATAATCTAGGTCGAGGCCAGCCTTTCAACCAAACTTTTGCCCGCTACCCTAAAATTTTTTCACCGGTGTTTATCAGTCTCGTCAAAGCGGCGGAAGCTTCGGGTAATCTTCAGAAAACTTTTGAAGATGCGAGCGTGTCTTTGGAGAGGGAGGCGGCGCTCAAAAACAGCATTAAGTCGGCGATGATTTATCCGATTATACTTTTGGTCACATCGGTTATGATCTTTGTTTTTTTGGTAGCTTTTGCTTTGCCCAAAATCGCGAATATTTTTAATGAAAGCGGTATCCACCCGCCGCTTTTTTCGAAAGTAGTTTTTACAATCGGACTTTTTGTGCACGATCACGCTCTGGCTTTTGGAGGAGGAGCGGTGTTCGTGGTTGGTTTTGGAATTTATTTTTTCTTTAAAAATTCAGTCGGACACCGCTTGGCGCAAAGATTGTTTGCCCGTTTGCCGATCGTGCGGAAGGTTTATAAAGAACTGGCGGTCCAGCGATTTGCCGCGACCACCAGTTCGCTCATGAAAGCGGGTTTGCCGATTGTGCAGACTATTAATATCGCGGCTGATACAGTGAACGTGGAAGAGTTTAAGTTTAGTTTAAGGCGGATTAGCGAAGAGGGACTGGCCAAGGGGCTCACGGTGAGCGAGGCTTTTAAGCGGGAGGTGGTTTTCCCGAAGCTAGTGACGAATTTGATAGCGGTTTCGGAGAAGGCGGGGCATTTAGAAGAAGTGCTCGAAACACTCGCGAACTTTTACGCCTCGCGGGTCGAGTCGGCGATCAAGTCGCTAGTTTCGATTTTGGAACCAGTGATGCTCCTCGCGATGGGAGTTTTGGTCGGGACAGTGGCCCTCTCGATTATCGTGCCGATTTATCAGCTCACTTCGCAGTTTTAGGTGAGGTTAGGATTTTGGGGATTGGTGAGAGAGCGGGGCAGCGGTTATAATTAAAGAAAGGCAATGCGGCACCTTTTTCGAGCGAGGAAAAAAAGGAGAGGTTTTACTTTGGTGGAGCTGCTCATCGTAGTGGCTTTAATGACGATTATGACGGTGATTGTCGTGCCGAATCTGCTCTCTCGGAATATCCGCAAAGAATTTGACAGCACTGTGGACGACATCGTCGCGACTTTGAATCAAGCGAGGGATAACGCCATTACTTGGCAGAAGGGGACGGTCTGGGGGGTGTTTTTTGAGAGATACAATGTGAATAAAACCTGCGCATTTCATCAGCCACGGTTTGGTCTTTACTATACAAATGCCGGTTTTAATATTCAGGGTAATGGCGCTTTTAATGACTCAAGTAAGGTAACGCAAATTTACTATATACCCAAGTCGGTGGCTTTTAATGAGACATCGACATTTTCTGATTACGATGCAACTAAGTGTACTAACCAGAATTGTTTTTGCTTTGCGGTGATGCCGTTTAAAGAAATTACAGGCAGTTGGTGGAATCAACCCGCTGTGCCGCCAGCAACAACCACGGTTACACTTTATCTTCCAAAAAGCCCACAAGTTTCATCAACCATCACCATTTCGCCAAATGGGTTTATCAGTTACACCACTTCTTCGGCGCAATAACGACTAATGACTTATAACTTACGACTAATAACTTATGACCAATAACTTATTAAGAAAAGGGCAGTCCCGGTGCTACCAAGTGGGACTTTTTTGCTTTTTGGAATTTGCTTACTAGAAATTGAAAATCTGTAATGTTTAACTTAGAAACCATGTTGAATAAGAACCACTATCCCACTTGTAGCACCGGGCAGTCACTCATGGAACTGATTTTGGCGATGGCGATTGGAGTGGTTTTAGTAGGGGCGGCGATTGTGATTATCGCGCCAGCCTTAAAGATCGATACGACGACTAATCAAGTGAAAGTGGGGTCGGCTTTAGGGAGGGAACTGGTGGAAGATTTGCGGGTTTTTGCCGAGAGCGATTGGCACAATATTGATACCTTAGCCACTGGCACCGCTAACCCTTATTATTTAGCGACCACAACGACGGGGGCGTTTTTTTCTACTCCTGGGGTACAGAGCGTAAGAGTGGGCACGACGACCTTTACCCGTTACTTTTATTTGACGGATGTTTGCCGGGAAGTGGGCGTTAGTACTGATTACGTGACGAGTACATTGCTCTGCGTGTTTCCACTTAAAGCTGATCCGGGGACGAAGGAGGCGACGGTGGTTTTTCAATGGCCGCAGAGCGCGACCAACACTTTTTCGACTTATTTTACCCGGTTTAAAAATAGAAATTACAGCCAGACGGACTGGTCACAGGGGCCCAATCAATACACGCCCGGTTCGAGTTCGTTCCAAGGATTTGGAACGTCTTCAAATTTGGATTACTCGAGCACCACCGGTTCTTTTAGAATAATATTAGAAGCCAATCCATAAAATGAGGAAAATTTTCAAACGAAATCAGATTTTTTTGGCGGTCGGTTTAGGTTTGGCTGCTTTTTCGATCCTTTTAGTTCGAGAGATTAGAGAGGCGCCGCGAGTTCGGGCGAGTAACATCACTAACATCTGTCCGGGAGACAGCAGTTGCTTGGGTTCGACTGATCACTGGGCGTGGAACGATATAGTGGGGTGGATAGATTTTTATAACCCACCCGGTGACCCCGGGGTGTTGGTTCAATCGAAAAGAGTGGTTGGTTGGGCCAGTTCGTCGGTGGGAGATCTTTCTTTGAACTGTGAAAATACAGGAAACTCATCTGGCAACGATTTTTGCAGTCAGAGTAACTACAAAGTTTATAATAATGGAGCGGGCTATCTTTCCGGCTGGGCTTGGAATGATGTGGTGGGCTGGATTAGTTTTTGCGGAGATCCGAATTCAATCTCAACCGATAAGTGTCCACAAGTTGCTCAAAAATATCAGGTGGTTCTCCTACCTTCTGGGACCGATGCTAACGGCAACGATTTGCCACCCAGTACTTTTAACGGGTGGGCGTGGAATGACGCCGTGGGTTGGATTAGTTTTAACTGCCTTGATCCTGGGTTTTGCGGCACCTCTGATTACAAGGTGAAAACTGGCTGGTACGCCACTTCAACTTACGGGGACGTTTATTCTTCGATTTTTGATACCGGAGTGACCGGAGGCGCGCAGTTTAATTCGATCACCGTGATTGGCGATATACCATCCGGAACTAATTTTTTATTTCAATTAGCGACTACCTGCACGAATAGCGGGAGTAGTCCGCCGAGTTGCTCAAGTAATGATTGGAAATTTATAGGACCTGACGGGACCACTAACACTTTTTATCAAGGGTCGGGTGTGGGGAGTTGCTCAACTTGCTACGTTAAGTTGGATTATCAGGTCCACAATAACGCCCGATACTTTCGCTACCGAGTGAGACTAAAGTCGGATAAAACGCAAAACATTACCCCGAGAGTGGACGATGTGATTGTGAATTGGAGTCCGTAGAATTAGGTGATAGGTTGTAGGTTATAGGGTATAATTATGAAAGGAGAAAGTTACTTTCTAAATAATGCTTTTTCTACAACCTACAACCTACAACCTACAACATGTGCGAGGACAAGCGGCGTTGGCGCTCATTTTCCTGATCGGGGGGACGGTGGTGCTACTTGCGGCCACGCTGGCTTTTCTGATTTTTAACTTTATTAATTCCACCTACGGTTATCAAGCCGTTAACAGGGCGCTCGGGGTAGCGATGGCGGGGGCGAATGACGCGTTAATTAAGCTAGTGAGAAATAGAGATTATAATAGTGGTGATATGAACTCCAGCAATAAGTATTGGCTTGGTAATGGTGGTGCTCTTCTCGGTAGTTGTAGGTATTACCTTAGTGTTGAGAAAGACCGAGCTGAAATAGAGATACTTCGGCAAGACACTAATAATTATTGTACTCCCAGCAACGGCATTGTAGTAGCCAATATTCCAACTAATGAAGCATTTGTAAATGTTGAGGCGGCTGTTTCGGGGAGGAGAAGGAGGATAGAGATGGTAATTTCGATTAATCAAACAACGGGCGAGGTGAAGGTGGTTTACTTGAGGCAATTTTTGAGCGGTCAAGGAGGAGGCGTTTGTTATCCGTCCTGTAACTAAAATGTGGCTTAATAACTATTTAAACAAATTACTGGTTTTACTGCGAGCCCAGCCGCAGGTGGGAGGTTTGGAGATTGCTGACTCGGCTTTGCGTTTTGCCCGCTTTATCGGTCGGGAGTGGCAAATGGTGAGTTTAAGGTTGCCGCCGGGAGTTGTAAAGGCCGGCCAGGTGGCGGATTACGGGCAACTAGTTTTAACCTTGAAGCAACTCAAAGGTCAATTACCTCACGCCGGGAGCGATCGTCAAAATATATCAGCGGTGGTTTGTTTGGGGTCCTTAAATGTTTACACGCAAGTGATGAGTTTGCCGGACATCGAAGAGAGTCGGTTGGATGAGGCAGTGCGGTTGAATATCCAGATGGTTTCGCCGGCGAACGCGGCGGAGATTTATTCTGGCTGGCAAATAGTTGGTAAAAATGAAAGCGAAAGGAAGCTCGATATCCTAAGCGCTTTCGTGAATCGTTCGGTGGTAGATGAGATAAGCAAAGCGCTCAAAGAAGCCGGTTTTTTAGGAGTGGTTTTTGAGTCCCGGGCGATGGCGATAGCAAGATTGGTGAGAGAGAAAGCTGTGGGAATCAACCAAGCTCGATCGCATTTGATTTTTATTTTGGACAACGACGTGTTTGATATTTTAGTGACGAGAGGCGGAGAACTTTATTTTGAATACTTGAATTACTGGAAAGATTTAAGGGGGGAGAATAAATTAATTTCCCTTTTGGATTTTCGAAATATGGTGGTGAGTAACTTACGAAAAGTTTTTAACTTTTACAGTCAGCATTGGTCGCAAGATATTGAAAATGTTATCCTCGTCGCCACGGGCTTAAACGATGAGATCAAAAAAATCGTTAAAGAAAACTTTTCTCTGGAAGCTAGGGAGTTGGAGATCAGTTTAGATCGGCCGGTGACTTCAGAGTGGTATAACGTTTTAGGCAGTGGGCTGCGAGGGATAAAAAGCCGAAAAGACGATCGGGAAATCAGTCTTTTCGTTACCAGCGCTCGAGACGAATTTAGAGAAGAGCAGGTGGTCAGTTTCATGAAATTTTGGCGACTATTGATTCCGGTGGCCTTAGGGTGGCTTTTGATTTTTTTCTTGGCGACTAATTTTATATTGATGAGGAAGGTCGGCACGCTTAAGTCTTCCGGCTTGATGTTTGATAGCGTAAAGTCGAAAGAGGTGGAAAATTTACAGAACGAAGCCAAGTTGTTTAATCGTTATCTGGGTTTAATCAGCGCTCGGCGGAGTTTGAATGGATCAAAAACATTGGCGCTTGAGAGAATCAGCAAACTCATGAGTGATAATAACATTACCCCTGATCGGTTTAGTTTCCGGGATTTTAATTCCAGAATAGTGTTGCTCGGAGAAGCAAAAACGAACGCTCAAATCTTAGACTTTGAGAAAGCGCTCCAGACGGATCCTCAGATATCCCAGGTTGATTTGTCACTCACCGAGATCAAGCCCAGTCCTCAAGGTTTTTCTTTTTCGATTAGCTTCGCAATCATCCCTGGAAAAAGTGAGTAGATCCGTTTTTTGTCATCGGCTTTGATTTTACTCAGAACGAATTTTCCAGCCTTGATTCTAGATAGAGAGGAGGCGGATAGACTTAAGGTTGACTTCGGTTCAGGCGGACGGATGCCAATCCGGAGCCGCCAAACCTCTTTGGTTTTTAAGGAGTCAAAAATTGACTGAACGCCTTTATGGCCAGCCGCTCCTCGGTGGTGAGAAAGTTTAGATGATCCGATCGCAAGATCACTGTCATCATGAATAACTAAGACTTCTGGTAAAGAAACTTTAAAAATTTTTAGGGTTTCTTTCACGGCGGGGCCGGATTGGTTCATAAAGGTCGCAGTTTTCACAAAAATAAGGTTGCTCGCTTTGGAGTAAGTGGACTTTTTTGAAGGCAGAGTTTTAAATCTGGCACTTTTTAGTTCTTTCGACAAGTAGTCGACAGCGGCGTGGCCGACATTGTGGTAAGTATCTTGGTATTCTTCGCCCGGATTGCCGAGGCCGATAATTAACTTGAACATGTCATAGTGAGGTTCCCCTTGATCGGGATTGATTTTTATTATAGAATAACGCCAATAGATTAAATTGTAAAAGTTGGCCTGGGGAGGCCAGTTTTTAAACCTTCGATTAGATTGAATAATGAGGAAATTTTTCTCTTCTTTTTTAGAAGTTTTAGAGGTAGCACTCGTAGCGGTGGTGTCAGTTTTTTTGATTAGAACCTTCTTGGTGCAGCCTTTTTTGGTGAGTGGAGAGAGTATGGCGCCGAATTTTTCTAATGGTGACTACCTACTAGTGGATGAACTCACGTATCGATTGAGACCGCCAGAGAGGGGAGAGGTGATAGTTTTTCGTTACCCCAACGACGAGTCCACTTATTTTATTAAACGGCTGGTGGGTCTGCCGGGAGAGACGGTTCAGGTTAAAGATGGAAAGGTGACTATTTTTAATAAGCTCAATCCGGATGGGCTTTCGCTTCAAGAGGCGTATTTGCCGCCAGGAACCAAAACGAATAGCCAGGGCGAGTTGACGAAACTGGGGAGCAAGGAGTATTTTGTTTTAGGCGATAATCGGTCGGCTAGTTTTGACTCTAGGAGCTGGGGGGTTTTGAAGGAAAAAGAATTAGTGGGACTAGCAAGGTTTCGACTGTGGCCAGTAAATGATTTTCGAGCTTTCGCGGCGCCAAATTATTCAAAGTAAATTTTTTAAAAATGACACCGAGAAAAGTGGCTATAAAAAAGAAAGCTCCCACGGAGGAGAATCTTTTTAGGATCCCGAGGGGGATGCACGATATCCTACCGGCGGATCAGGTGTGGTGGGAGAGAATTGATAAAACGGCCAGAGAGCTAGCGGATTTTTATAACTTTCAAAGAATCGAGACACCGATTTTGGAGCAGGTGAGTCTTTTTGAGCGGACAGTGGGAGGCGATACCGATATTGTTCAGAAAGAGATGTACACCTTAAAGACTAAGGGGGGAGATTTTTTGGCGCTCCGACCAGAAGGGACGGCGCCGGTCATGCGGGCTTATTTGGACCACGGTTTAGGTTCGCTCGGGCAACCTCAAAAGTTTTTTTACCAAGGACCTTTTTTCCGGCACGAAAATCCCCAGGCGGGGAGGTTTCGGCAGTTTTATCAGATCGGTTTTGAGATTATTGGCGGAGTGAATGATCCTATCTACGACGCGCAGGTGATTTTAATTTTTGATAGACTTTTAAAAGGCCTCAAAATTAAAAATACGATTTTGAAGGTTAATTCGATTGGTTGTAAGATTTGCCGGCCGAACTATAAAAGACAGCTAGCGAATTATTATAAACGTTATGAAAAAGATCTTTGCAACAATTGTTTGCGGCGTTTGAAAGTTAACCCGCTAAGGCTTTTGGATTGTAAAAATCAAAATTGCCAACCCTTTAAGGAAAAAGCGCCCAATTTGTTTGATAAAATTTGTACAAGTTGCGGTCGACACTTGAGAGCGGTCCTTGAATACTTAGATGAGCTCGAGATAGTTTACGAGTTAGACAATACCTTGGTGAGAGGCCTGGACTATTACAGCCAAACAGTTTTTGAATTCTACGCGACGGACTCGAATATCGGAGCTTTACCGGGCGGGGGCCGCTACGACTACTTGGCAGAATTTTTGGGCAGCAAGGCGACGGCAGCGGTGGGAGGAGCCACAGGAGTGGAGAGACTGATTGAAGTGATGAAAACCCAAGAAGTGAAATGGCCAAGTCGGACTCCTAGAAAAGTATTTTTGGTGCACGTGGGTGATTTGGCTAAAAAGAAGTCGCTTAAAATTGTTGAGGAGCTAAGATCGGCGGGAATTCCGGTCGGTGAGGCCTTAGGAAAGGAATCGGTGAAAGCTCAACTCAAACAAGCGGATAAACAGGGGAGCGTCCTTGCGATTATTTTTGGCCAGAAAGAGATTTTTGAGGAAAGCGTGATTATTCGAGATTTGCGGACTGGCTTGCAAGAGAGCGTGATTTTGTCTAAAATGGTGTTCGAAATCCAGAAACGGCTTAAAGAAAGACCCGTTGAAAATAAATGAAAAGCTGCCTTTTTTGCGCGATAGCTAAGAAAGAGATTCCAGCCAACGTGGTTTACGAGGATAAGGACAATCTGGCTTTTCTGGATGTTAAACCGAGGGCGCCGGGGCACGTGTTGGTGGTTCCAAAAATTCACACCGAAACGATTCTGGACTTAAAGGAGGGCCAGGGACCATCACTTTTAAAGGCTTTGGTCAAAGTCGAGCAGAAGCTTTACGAGGTTTTAAGTCCCGATGGACTCACGGTGGGTATTAATGAAAAGGAGGCAGCGGGACAGGAAATCAATCATCTCCATATTCACATCATCCCTCGGTTTTTCGGAGACGGCGGCGGTTCCATACAAAGTGTAGTCGACAATCAGCCTAAAGAGTCGTTGAATGAAGTCTTAAAAAAATTTAAATTGACCAATGGTTAAAGTATTAAAGAAAGAAGGGGAATCGGCGAGCGCCCTGCTTTTTCGATTCTCAAAAAAAATAAAGCAAAGTGGAGTCCTCCGGGAAGCTAAACGGAGGCGTTTTAGGCAGAGGCCGCTTAATAAACGAAAAAGATTGGTTTCGGCTCTCCACCGCGAAAAAAAGAAAAGTGAAATTGAGAGATTGAAGAAGTTGGGCTTGGCATAACTAATCTCATGACGCTCCAAGAAAAGATTAACCAAGATCTGAAGGAGGCAATGAAAGCCGGAGAAAAAGAAAGAACTCAAGTCCTTCGATTCATTTTAGCTCAAATTCACAATCGAGAAATTGAAAAGAGATCTAAGGGCCAAGAGGGTGCTTTATCCGAAGAAGAGGCATTAGAGGTTCTAAATAAAGAGGTTAAAAAAAGGAAGGAGGCCCTCGAGCTTTTCCGGAGGAGTGGTCGAGCTGATCTGGTCGGTAAAGAGGAAAAAGAACTCACTTTTTTCGGAGGTTACTTGCCAGAACCGATTTCAAATCAAGAAATTGAAGCGGCGGTTGAGGATATTTTAAAAAAGGGTGGCCGAGATTTTGGGTTGGTGATGAAAGAGGCTAAGGCGAGACTAGGATCCCGCGCTGATGGGAAAATACTCAGCGAGATTGTGAAAGCGAAACTTGGGAAGGTTTAAATTGGGATTGGCTTATGATAAACAAGGTAAAAGTTTTTGTTCAGCACAATCGATACCAGAACTTTGAAAACCCAACCAGGAGAGTCGCCAAAGAAACTTTAAGAATTTTAAAAAAAGAAGGGTTGGTTTTGGAGATCAACTTGGTGGATAGTCGACGGATGAGGTTTCTAAACAAGAAGTTTAGAGGTAAGAACGTCGCGACTAACGTCTTAAGTTTTGAGGGAATGAGAAAGGGGGAATTTTTTGAACCTGGAATAAGTTTGGAGAAAGGGTGGCGGGATCTAGGCGAGATTTATTTGAACCCAGGGTATATTTTAAAGCAGAAGGAAGATTTAGGGAGGATGGTTATCCACGGCATTCTTCATCTACTTGGCTATCAACACGATAAAAAAGATGATACTATTAGGATGGAAAAATTGGAAAAAAGCTTGAAGGGTTTGATTAGGGTAGGTTTTTCGTAAATTAATCTGATTTAAATTAAATGGGGAAGGATTTTATTGTTGGGTTAGACATTGGCACTTCGAGCATTAAAGCCGCCGTGGCGGAGAATAAAAAAGGGTACCCGGTACTCCGAGGGGTTTTTGCGGAGCCTTCTTTGGGTCTTCAGAGAGGCAGCGTTTTTGATTTAACGGAGGCATCGCAGAGTATTGGTCGGGTGCTTTCAGAGATAAGGAAGATTCACCGGAGGGCGGTTAAAAACATTTACGTGGGGATTGGCACCCCTCAAGTTAAGGTGCAGAGTTCCAAAGGAGTAGTGGCGGTTTCTAGGGCGGACAACGAAATTTACCGAGATGACGTGGATAGAGTAGTGCGCGCCAGCCAGGCGATTAATTTATTGCCGAATCGGATGATTATCCATACCATCACTCGGGATTTCGTGATTGATGGAATAGGGGATATCAGCGACCCCTTGGGACTCAGTGGCAATCGCTTAGAAGTGAACGCGCTCGTGGTGGACGCTTTTACGCCGCATATTAAGGGTTTGATCAAAGTGATCGATTTGGTGGGCGGAGAAATTGGGGGATTAGTTTTTGCACCGCTTGCGAGCAGCCGCTCAGTTTTAAGCAAAGTTCAGAAAGATTTAGGTACGGTTCTCGTGGACATTGGTTTTGGGACGACGGGGATGAGTGTGTATGAAGAAAACCGGTTGGTGGGTTTAGGAAAATTTCCAGTGGGAGCCCACAATATTTCGAAAGACTTAGCTGTCGGTTTAAAAATCCCATTACTAGCGGCGGAGAATTTGAAACTTAATTATGGTTCGGCGATGTCTCGGGAGGTGGCCGCCAGAGAAATGATCGAACTCAAAAAATTTTCGCCGGAGACTCACGGTTCGGTATCGCGGCGATTTATCGCTGAGATCATCGAAGCTCGACTTGCAGAAATTTTTGATTTCGTTAATAATGAGCTGAAATTAATAGGGAGAGCTGGAAAGCTGGCCGGGGGTGTAGTTTTGGTAGGTGGGGGAGCGAAGCTACCGGGCATCACCGAACTAGCTCGCCAAGAGCTCAAGCTTTTCAGTCAGGTTGGATTTACCAACCAAAATGAGTGGTTTAAAGAGGTGACCGGTTTTACCGAGGCGATGGAGGATCCTGAATATGTCAACGCTTTGGGTTTAGTGCTTTGGGGAGCGGATCAGGAGCATTGGTGGCCCACCTCCCAAGGAGCGAGTAATTTTATGGGGAGCATGAAAGATTTTTTGAGCTACTTCAAACCTTGAGAAAGAAATGAAAAAAGCAAAAAAAATTAAAAAAGAGAAGAGCGAAAAAGCTTACGTACCTTTGGCTAATATTAAGGTAGTGGGTATTGGCGGTGGAGGAGGAAACGTGATTTCTAGAATGAGTCGGGATTTTTCGCGAAGCATTGATTTTATTGCCATCAACACTGACCATCAAGATTTGGATCATTGCGAAGTCAGAAAAAAAATTTATATTGGGAATAATTTGACTAAAGGTTTGGGGACGGGGATGAGCCCAGAGTTGGGACGGCAGGCGACCGAGGAGAATCGTTCGGAAGTGGCGGAGTCTTTGGCGGGAGCCGATTTGATTTTCATCGCGGCGTGTTTAGGGGGCGGGACGGGAACGGGAGCTTCGCCAGTAGTGGCGGAGGCGGCTAAGCAGACCGGAGCTTTGACTATAGCTTTTGTGACCAAGCCTTTTGGTTTTGAAGGCAGCCAGCGCGACAGGATTGCGCAGGATGGCCTCGCTAAGCTGAAAGATAAGGTAGACGCCTTGATAGTGGTGCCGAATGACCGGATTTTTACCGTGATTAACAAGGATACGCCGATTGTTAAAGCTTTTGAGGTGATTGACGATGTTTTAAAAAATGCGCTTAAGGGAATCGTGGAGTTAATTGTGACACCGGGGATTATTAACGTGGATTTTGCGGACGTGAAGAATGTCATTCAAGATGCCGGTTCGGCGATTGTGGGGATGGGCGTGGCGAGCGGCCAAGATCGAGCGGTCGCAGCGGTCAATCTTGCTTTGAATTCGCCGCTCTTCGAGATTAGCGCCGAAGGAGCGAAGGGTGTGATTTTGGGCATTTCCGGGAGCCGAGATCTTAAAATGACCGAGATAAACGACGCCGCGAAAGTGGTGGCCCAGGTGGCGGACGCGTCCGCTCGGATTATTTTTGGAGCTTATTATGATCGACGACTCCGACCGAACCAAATCAAGGTTACCTTGATTGCCACCGGTTTTAACAGCGCTGGGCAGCAAGGCCACTCGCTTTTCGACAGCAGTTTTCAGTCAAAAAAGAGCGATTTTTTTGAGCCAATGAAGATGGGTGGCACTTATGGTGAAGAAGAGGAGGAAAAGAAAAGACCGCCGAAGACGGAAGGGACAGTGGTAAAGAGAACCGAGAAAGACTCTTTGGTTGATCGAGGCGCAAAGTCAGAAGTGAAGAATAAAGATCGCGAGAGCGATATTTGGGATATTCCCACTTTTTTGCGGAAGAGGAAGAAGTAAGAGTCGATTGGTTTGTTAGTTGGAAGAAGGCACAATGAATAAATTTGAGGGCATACAAAATTTTTCTTCTCCAGAAGGCCAAGCCATTGAGAGTGAGGTTGCCATTGAAATTGAGAAACCAGAAATGAAAGATTGCGAGAATTTAGTGACGGATGCGAGAGCTTTTCAAGAAGTTATGAAGATGCGCGAAGATGATGCTATTATGGCAGAGTATGTTAGGCAGGGTTTGGTAAGTTTTATTGGGGAGATGACCGAGGAAGAAATGCATCAGAAAGCATTAAAAGATGGTTGGCCTAACAACTGGGATGATGCTCATCCTATTTACGATAGTAATGGTATTCATCAGGAAAGATGGAAAGTTTACGAATTTAGTGAAGGACTTATTAATACTGCAGCGAAAGTTAGAAATGGACAGAGTTTATCGCAAAACGAAACAAAGATTTTAAATGTGGCACAAAAATTAAATCAGGTAATTGACACACAGTTTTCCCAAGAGGATTTGTATATTCGTTCGTCTGACTATCAACTAAAAATATTAGAAGACTTAGTAGGTACAGATCAAGCTGAATATTTGGGTGAGTACAGTCAGACAGAAGGATACGAAAAGTTACCGAATTTTGGCCCTTGGGTAGATAAGAATCATTTAAGGATACCAACTAAACTAAAGAATAAATTAGGCGAGAGGATATTTGAGTATTACCGGTTTATTAAATAACGTACTTTGTTTTTGACCGTTGCTTTACTACGAGGTAGCAGAGTGATTACTCAACTTCCTCGAGTTCGAGGGGTTTTTCGAGAGAGATGGGTTCGGTGCCGACAGTGACGCCGGTGATTTTTAGGACATCCTTATCAATTTTAGAAAGTTCCTTGTAGGCGGAGTTGTACATACCGACGGTGGTACCAAGGTGGGTGCCTAGTTTTTTCATGTAGGTTTCGTAGGAGATCAAGTGGCGGCCAAGTTCTTCGACACGCTTGCGGATTTCTTTGGCGGACTCTTCAATTTGCATAGCCTTGAGGCCCTGGAGAACGGTTTGGAGGTAGGCTAAAAAGGAAGTAGGGGAGACGACGATGACTTTTTTCTCGTTAATAGCATATTCAATTAAATCGCGAGTGTTGGCTTTGACTACGCCGATTTTGTTGACTAGTAAGTCGTAGTAGATAGCTTCCGAAGGAATAAACATGAAAGCGAATTCCATGGTGCCTTCACTTGGTTTTATATATTTTGAAGTTTCTTCGATGCGGTTTTTGAGGTCTTGTCTAAAGGCTTCTTCAAGGCGTTTTCTTTCAGATTCATCTGAGGTTTCTAGGATTCGATTATAGTTTTCTAAGGAAAATTTCGAATCAATAGGAATGATTTTATCTTTCACAAAAATAACCGCGTCAACTTTAGTGCCGTCTTTGAATTCGTATTGGGTAGACCAAGTGCCGGGCGGGAGAACATTTTCTAAGACAGTGTTTAAATAATATTCGCCCAAGACGCCGCGTTGCTTCGGGTTTTTCAAGATATCCTGAAGGTTCTTGAGTTGATCGGTGACATTCATCACTTGTTTCTGGCCTTCGCCGACTTTGGTGAGTTCTTGGGTGATTTCTTTGATGATTTTGGCGGATTCTGAGAATTGGCGTTCGAGAATGCGGGCGGATTCGCCAAGCTTAGAGTCAAGGGTGCGGTTCAGTTCATTCAACTGGTTTTGCAAAAGTAAGAGAGATTTATCTTCGGCTTTGTCTTGTTTTTGGGATTTTAGAAGTTGCCAAATTAGGCCGAAGCCGATGACGAGAATAACAAGTATGAAGATTAAGAAAATACTTTGCATACAGTTACCGACTGTTGGTTGAAGTAGGAGTTTCGTTTTTCAATGAGGTTGGTTGGGAGGTTTTGGGCGTACCAGACAAAAGCGATAAGGCGTAATAAAGTCCACCGATGACGGCGATAATAATGATGGATAAAAATATAGTTTTTCCTAACCGAGTGGGATTACTATGGACACTAGGTGAGATTTGGCCTTGGAATTTTTTGATGGTTTCTTCTTTGTAATTGGATTGATTAGGGAGGGGATCGGTTTGGCTTTTGGTCAGACTTAAAGCTTCGTCAACCTCACGCTCGGGCCAGCCGAAGGCAATGAGTTCCTCGCGGATTTTGCTCTCGGGTTTGCCATTCACAATCATTTGCTGAATGTAATTTGTGATTTCGCTCGAGATCATGAGAGTTAATTATACCACTTTAATTTGGTTTTTTAGGCCTGGTTTTGACTTGGATGTATTTTCTGAGTCGAAAGCTGGCCGAGGTTCGATAAGAGGGCCCCGCACTAAATTGGGCGTGAAAGTTTCGTTTAGGTTTGGCGTTTGGTTGGTGCCTCATTTACTTCCAGTTTATAATCGGTTCAAGGTTGTTTTTGAGAGACAAAACGCCCAAGTTAGTGACGGGGTAAATTTGCCTCGACGATTGCCAACTTGGGAGTGGTTTTTCATTTTTAATTTTGAGATACAAACTTTATTCGGATCTTTTAATTTTATACTAAAAAGAGGCGGCCGTCACAAAGTAAAAAGCCGCTCCCTTCGGGCACCCCTCCTTTACTGAAAAATCAGTCTGATTTCAAGTTCGGACTTTAGTCGACGAGGACGTTGATTTTGTTGCGGGGGGCCACTTCCAAAAAGCCACCGTTGATTTCCATTTCTTTTTTTTGGTTTTTTTGCTCAATGATAACGGCCAAACCTGGTTTCAGAAGCGTGATGAGCGGGCGGTGATTTTCTAAAACGGTAATTTCGCCACTTGTAGTTTGGATGTTTAAAGAGACGACGTCACCTTCGTATTCGATACCTTTTAGAGAAATTACTTTTAAAAGCATTTTTAACTTCCGCCCTATTCTTGAAGCGAACCTTTCAAATAAAAGAAGTCTTCGGGTTCATGGTCATACTGGCCTTCGATGATAGCGTTGAAATCGGTGATAGTTTTCTTTAAGGGAACGAAGCGGCCGGGTCTACCCGTGAAGGTTTCGGCGACGAAGAAAGGTTGGGAAAGGAATTTCTGGATTTTACGGGCGCGGCCCACGGTTTTTTTGTCTTCTTCGGAGAGTTCTTCCATGCCTAAGATGGCGATGATGTCTTGGAGTTCTTTGTAGCGTTGGAGAATAGCTTGGACTTTGCGAGCGACGGTGTAGTGACTAACCCCAACAATTTTTGGATCGAGGGCGCTCGAAGAAGAGGCGAGGGGGTCGACGGCCGGGTAGATGCCGATTTCGGTTAAGGCGCGGGAGAGAACGATAGTCGAGTCGAGGTGAGCAAAAGTAGCGGCGGGGGCCGGGTCGGTAATGTCGTCGGCGGGGACGTAGATGGCTTGAACGGAGGTGATGGAGCCATCTTTGGTGGAGGTGATGCGTTCTTGGAGAGCGCCCATTTCGGTTTGAAGAGTGGGTTGGTAACCGACGGCGGAAGGAAGACGGCCTAGAAGAGTGGAAACTTCAGAGCCGGCTTGAGAGAATCGAAAGATGTTGTCGATGAAGAGAAGCATGTCTTTATGTTCCTCGTCTCGGAAGTATTCGGCCATGGTAAGCGCGGTTAAGGCGACTCGAAGCCGGGCGCCGGGGACTTCGTTCATCTGACCGAAGACGAGGGCGGTTTTCGAAATTACACCAGACTCTTTCATTTCGGCGATCAAATCGTTACCTTCACGAGTACGTTCGCCGACTCCAGCGAAAACGGAAGCCCCGCCGGATTCTTCGGCGACGTTTCTAATAAGTTCTTGGAGTAAAACAGTTTTGCCGACGCCGGCGCCACCAAAAAGGCCGACTTTGCCGCCTTTCACGAAGGGGGCTAAAAGATCAATGACCTTGATGCCGGTTTCAAACACTTCGGTTTTAGTGGATTGTTTGTCGAGGGAAGGAGCGGCGCGATGAATGGGCCAGTGTTTTTTCCCTACAGAGGAGGATCCGCCTTCGGTGGAGGCGTTTTTGGAATAGTCGGCCAAGGTTTCACCGGTGACGTTGAAAACTTTTCCCAAGGTTTCTGGGCCGACTGGGATTTGAATGGGTTCCCCTAAGTCTTTCACTTCGTCGCCCCGTTTTAAACCGTCGGTGGGAGAAAGAGAAATGGCTCTCAAGCGACCCGGCTCCAAATGTTTGGCGACTTCAAGGATGATCCGGCCAGTTTTGGTTTTAATCTCAAGCGCGTTTAAAAGCGCCGGCAAGACCACGTTTTCGGCGAATTCGATGTCAACGACCGGGCCGATAATTTGGATAATTTTTCCGGTTTGCATATTTTAGTTTAGGGCAGTTTGGGTCGACGTGATTTCGATAAGTTCCCGCGTGATATTGCTTTGGCGGGCTTTATTGTATTCAAGAGTGAGAGTGTTGGCTAGATCCTCGGCGTTGTCGGAAGCGGTTTTCATGGCCACTCTGCGAGCCGAGTGTTCAGAGGCGTTGGCTTCGAGGATGAGGTGATAAATTTGGAGTTTCACTAAATGGGGGATCAGGAATTCGATGGCGGTCGCGGGGGTGGGTTCAAAAATATATTCAGTTTCAACATGATTGCCATTTTGCTTTTCAATAATATCCGAATAGCGGCCGTGCTCCGGGACGATTTCTTTGATGGTTTCTCGGATTTTTTCAAAATCAACCGGCAGGATTTGGCGAGTCAATGTTTCTTGTTTCAAGGCCGTTCGGAAATGAGTGGAGATGGTGATAACTTTATCCCAGTCGCCTTTTTTGAAACCGTCGATTAGAAATTTGGCAATGGGTTCGACCTCGCCGGGTTTAACGAAGTCGCCAACGCCATAAAAGCTACTGATTAAGTTAAGTTTTTTTCTTATAGCGTAGGCGTGAGTTTTTTTGCCAACCGCCACGACAGTGAGATTGTCACTGGTAAAATGCTCTGATTCCAAAAGGCGATCCGTTACTCTGAAAACCTGGGTATTGAAGGCGCCGGTTAAGCCTTTATCCGAGGCGATGATTACTAAAAGAGTTTTTTTAACCGGGCGTTCAGTGGTAAGAATAGTTTGGACCGGAGTATTTTTAGAAAGTTTTTCGAGTAAATGGATAGCTTCGAAGGCGTAAGGTCGAGAGTTTAGAGCCACTTCTTGGGCGCGGCGCATTTTGGTGGCCGAAACTACCTCCATGGCTTTGGTGATCTGACCAACGTTTTCTACGGCTCGGCGTCTGGTTTTAGTGGTTTGTAGGGATTCCATAATATTAATTAAAAGTGAAATGAGACATGAGACAAGTTTTAAAAAATCTTTTTAAACTCGGCTAGGGAAGACTTTAAATTTTTTTCGGTTTCTTCGCTTAATTCAGTGGATTTCTGAATTGCCCCTAGCACTTTCTCGTGGTGCATTTTTCCCAAGAAATCTACAAGCTTAGCTTCAAATTCTTTGATGCGATCTTTGGGAACGTCATCTAGAAAACCGTTAATCCCAGCGTAAAGGGCCACCACCTGTTTTTCGAAAGAGACGGGTTCGCGGTCGTTTTGTTTTAGAAGTTCGGTGAGGCGGTCGCCGCGTTCGATTTTTTGTTTGGTATTTTCATCTAAATCCGAAGCAAACTGGACGAAGGCTTGGAGTTCCCTGAATTGAGCCAGTTCGAGGCGGAGGCGGCCGGCGACTTTTTTCATAGCCTTGGTTTGGGCAGAGGAACCGACGCGCGAGACCGAGAATCCGACGTTGACCGCGGGACGGAGGCCTTGGTAGAAAAGATTGGACTCTAAATAAATTTGGCCGTCGGTAATCGAGATGACGTTAGTGGGGATGTAGGCTGAGATGTCGCCGAGCTGGGTTTCGATAATGGGCAGAGCAGTGAGGGATCCGCCGCCCTTTTCTTTAGAAAGTTTAGCCGCCCGTTCGAGGAGACGGGAATGGAGGTAGAAGATGTCACCGGGGTAGGCTTCACGGCCGGGGGGACGGCGCAAAAGGAGAGAGAGCTCTCGGTAACTTTGAGCGTGTTTTGAAAGGTCGTCGTAGATAACAATCGCGTCCCCGCCCTTTTCCATAAAGTATTCGCCAATGGCGCAGCCGGCAAAGGGAGCGAGGTACTGGAGAGCGGCTGGGGCGGAGGCGGGAGCCGAGACGATGATGGTATATTTAAGGGCGCCGGCTTCTTCTAGAACTTTGACGATTTTAGCAACTTTGGAATTTTTTTGACCGATAGCGACATAGACACAGATGGCTGGTTTCGACACCGAATCCTTGCCTTGATTTAAAATTGTGTCTAGAGCAATAGCCGTTTTACCGGTACCGCGGTCGCCGATGATGAGTTCTCTCTGGCCTCGGCCGATTGGAATCATGGCATCAATCGCTTTGACACCGGTGTGGACTGGGACGCGGACCGATTCGCGATCGATAACCGAAGGAGCCAAACGTTCGAGAAAATAATCCTCGGCTTTTTCTGGTTGATCAAAGATAACACCTTTATTATCAAGGGGAAGGCCCAAGGGGTTGACCACTCGGCCGATCATTTCAGGGCCCACTTTAATGGACAAGACTTGGCCAGTTTGACGGACGCGCTGGCCAATTTTGACTTTCTCAAAGTCGCCTAAGATAATGGCGCCGATGGAGCTTTCTTCTAGGTTTGAAGCGAGACAAGGCACATCGCCGGATTCAGTTTCAATCGTGAGAATTTCTTGGCTTAAACTTTGAGAGAGACCAGAGATTTTAGCAATACCATCGGAGGTTTCAATGACGATTCCAACTTTCTCAAATTCGGCATCATCCTTGAAGCCTTCGATTTCTTTTTTTAGTTTTTCGATAATGTCGTAGGCCATATAATAATTCAAAATTTAAAAGTTAAAATGAAAAATTTTGGTAATCTTTCAGATTTTTTATTTAAAAAGTTTGTGTAATTTTCTGTTTAGTGAACCATCAAGTTCGCGCTCGTCGTCGAAAGTGATTCTGACGCCCGCCACGAGAGATGGATTCAGCGAAGTTTCAATCCAGTCTTTACGGGAAAATTTTTTGGTGATGGATTTGATTTGGGCTTCACTGGCTTCACGGGCAAATTCGATTTTGATTTGCGAACCGCCGTTTTTTTTGATCTCGATTTTTTTGAAAGCCTCAAGAATTTTGGGGAAACTTTTTTGATCGCCATTTTTCTTGACCAATTTCAAGAAGTTCGAGATCAGAGGCTTTTCATCTTTAGCTTTTTCTAGAGATTTTGCGAGAGCTAAAGCATAATTTTTAGGGGAGTATTTCATGCTTTTTCTTTGATGACTTCGGCAGCGCGACTAATTAACTTGTCGTCGATGTATTTTGGATCGAGTTCGACCATCTTCACAATCGCTTCCTTGATTAAAGCGTTAGCTTTTTCAAAAAGTCGATCTAATTCCTCTTGTTTTTTGTGTTCCGCGATCCGAGCCGCTTCGGCGAGAGTGCCGTCCGCTTTTTCTTCGGCCACTTTTATAATTTCGTCGAAGCGTTTTTGACCCTTTTTTTCCGCTTCGCTGATTAATTTTAACGCGTTTTTATCGGCTTCGGTCATTTTTTCTTCTTTCAGTTGGTCAATTTCTTTTAGTCGCCGTTCGGCTTCTTCGGCGCCGACGAGGCCAAACTCGATCTTTTTGCGGCGCTCTTCCATGACTTTGGCGAGAGGTCGGTAAACCAGGAGCGTGAGGACGATGAGTAGGATCAAGAAATTTGCCCCTTGAGATAATAGGAGTTTCCAGTTAATGCCTAGTTGATGAACTAATTCTTGCATGCCGATTTTGTCTGAATTTTAGAGCCGTCTTGAGGTGAATAAAATTCAGCCACAAAAACGAGCACCCCGCCCCACTTTTTACAAAGCGGGTTTTTCGACTTAATATTTTTTAAATCTAGTTTGAACATTTTTTTATACCGTGCCCTTATAAAAAGTGGGGCGGGGTATAGGTTTTGTCAACAAAATTTTTTCGCATTCGCTCTAAATTTTGTACAAAGCCCTATACGAACTTTAAGATTAAAGAAACGACCAACGCGTAAATGGCGATGGCTTCGGCGAAGGCGATCGCTAAGATCATCGCCGTCTGAACTTTCGGAGCGGCTTCCGGATTGCGGCCGATAGCGTCGGCGCCTTTGGATCCGATCAGGCCGATAGCGATGGCGGGACAAATAGTACCGACCGCCATAACGATAGCGATGGCTAATAACTTCATTGATTCTGCGTCCATTTTATTTTTTATTTATTTTTCGATTTTTCGACCGTTTAGTGGCCTCCGTCTTTGGCTGTGGCCATAGCCACAAAGACAAGAGTCAACATTGAAAAAATGAAGGCTTGAATGAAGCCTACAAAAACCTCTAAAAACATAAACGGCAGAGGGACGACGTAGGGGACTAGGAAGCCCACAATCACCAAGAGCACCTCGCCAGCAAACACGTTCCCGAATAACCGAAACGAGAACGACACTATTTTAACAAATTCGGATAAGAATTCAAGAACGCCGACGAAGGAGATGACTGGGAAGGGTTTGTGAAAATTAAAAAATTTTGAGAAATGTTTTTTAAAGCCAATAGCGAGAATGCCCAGCAGGTTAATGGAAATTAAGGAGATGACGGCGAGGGCCACAGTGAAGTTGAGGTCGCTCGCGGGAGAGCGGAAGAGAGGAATCACGGAAGGTAGACCCTGGTGAGTAGTGTTTAGGCCAATGGAGCCGAGAGGCAAAAGACCCAACCAGTTGGAGGTCATTATAAACAGAAAGATGGTGGCCACGATAGGCAGGTATTTCTCTGAGAGTTTGCGATCGCCGAGAACTGAGTCCATGAGTTTCAGGATTTGCTCTAAAAGGAGTTCAAAAACGCTCTGGAGCTTGCCCGGCACCATTTTTAATCTGTTTTTGATGAGAAAACTTAATATAACCAGGATTAAGAGGCTGACAAAAGAAAGGAGGAGGGCATTGGTGACTGGAAAGCTACCAATATGGAATATCTCTTCGGCTTTTAAAGATATTTCGGGCACGGAAGTTTAGACTATTTGGGTTTAATACGGGCCCAGATAGTAGAAGTTCAGAACGCTAAAGCATATTGAAAAATCTGAACTTCACTACCGGGAGGGCGTTATTTTAGCAGATTAATGCTGTTTTGAGAAGAGGGAAAAAACGGCTCAAGGACGAAGCTCCTCGCGCCGTTACCGTGACCGCTCTCCCTCCTGGTCCAGGGGGCTCAAATTAATTATATCTCGATTTAGAAAATCAGCCAGAAGAAAATTAGGGCGGCGAGGACGCGATAAACGCCAAAAGAGGTGAAGACGCTTCTGGATTCGATTTTGGAGGACCGGCGGTTCAATTGCTCCAGCGGCAATTGCCCGTCTGCGCTCTCGGCGCTAAAATTTTTCCATGAAAAAACCAAGCTTTTAGCGCCTGCGAGAGCCCCTCCAAAATCGAATCTTTCGCTTAGGTGTGAAGAAAAGATATTTAAAAAACAATTAGCCATAAGATAATTGCGACTATCACTCGATAGATGCCAAAGGAAGTGAAAGTGTGATTACTGATAAATTTAAGGAGAAACTTGATGGCGAAGAGAGCGACGACGAAAGAGGTGATAAAGCCAACGGCGAGCAGGCTGAATTGATCTGAAGAAAAACTGCTGGCGTTTTTGATTAAATCTAAACCAGTGGCGGCAAGCATGGTCGGAACGGCTAAGAGAAAAGAAAACTCAACGATAGTTTGACGTTTCAGGCCGAGGAAAAGACCGCCGACGATGGTGGCGGCGGCCCGAGAAACGCCGGGAACAACGGCGATGGATTGGAAAAGGCCGATGATGAACGATTGTTTGTAGGAAATGTTTTCGAGGTTTTCGGTGGCGTCGGTTTTTTCTTGGTGGAATTTTTCAAAAATAATGAGGAAAATACCACCGAGGAGTAGACTAACTAAAACAATAGTCGTGTTGTCCAAGAAGTATTTTTTTACGACTTTGTAGAGAGCGAGTCCGATTACGGCTGTGGGCAGGAAAGCTACGAAGAGACGCTTGATGATTTCAAAGTTTTTAGTGAGGGTTTTGAAGTAGAGGACGATGACTGACAAGATTGCGCCGAGCTGGATGAAAATCTCGAAGGTTTTTAGAAATTCGGTTGAGGAAAGGTTTAAAAGTTTTGAAGTGAGGATGAGATGGCCAGTCGAGGAGATTGGCAAGAATTCGGTGATGCCTTCGACGAGGCCGAGGATGATGGAATGGATGAAGGTCATAGGTTTATTTTGACATAATGGAGGAGACTTGCCCAGCACCACAAGTGGAATAAAGAAGAAGTCGCGGTGGGTTGACTCGCCGTTTGAGGAGAGCCCCGGCGATCCTTTCTAAATTAAAATGGCGGTCAAGTTTTGAGCTTGACCGCCATTCGACTAATTATAGGTGAGTTTTTATTACCAGAGGGCGAGGATCGAGCCCATGATAATGAGTGAGACGAGATAGTAACCGCTGTTTAAAAACCAAACTTTCCAAGATTTGCCTTCCCAGAGAGTGGGGCCGAGAGTGACCGGAGCGATGAAGCCGAGCCAGTTTAAAAAGCCAACCATCACGCCAGATGAGAGGCCGCTTGAGTGAAGGTAGGCGTTCGCGAAAACAAGGGCGTGAGCGAGAATATAACTCATCACAAGCGCGCCAAGCGCGTTTAGGGCGTAGACTTTGCCCATACCTTTGGCTTTTGACGCTTCAACTTTATCTGGGGTGATGCCTGAGAGAGCCATCCAAGTTTTGCCGAAGAGCGGACCGTACCATAAAAATCCGATGGCCATACTCGAGGCGGTGGCGACGATGAGGGCTAAATAATTAATAGGAACTTGAGGCATATTGATTTGTGAATGGAATTGAGTTCACCCGCCAAAATTTTCCAAATGAAAACTTAGGAGGGCAAGCGACCCCAGCCCCACTGCTTTTGGAGCTGGATTTCGCTCTCCGAATGGAAGAAAGATTTTTAATTGCGGAGAGCTCAACTTTTCCGACCTTTGGATTATTTTCTCACAAGTTATAAAAAAGATACAGCCCCGCTCTTTGCTAGCAAAGAGCGGGGCTCGTGATGCGTGATCGCTATTATCCCTCGGGGAGATGATAGGGTTTTTGGAGAGGGGCGATTTGGGTTTCGCCGGCTGGTCCAACTCCAAGCGTTCGGGAGATGGTGATGAAGTAGGGCTTTGGTAGCGAGCCCCATTCAATGGTGAATTTTTCTCCCACAAGACTCATGGAATCCAGAAAGTCACCAACCAATCTCTTGCAGTCGGTCCAGGTGTCGGGAGCTAATTCAGCATCGATAACCAGTTGAACTTTCGGGCAGCCGCATCGCAAGAAGTTGACTGCCGCGACCAGGTCGAGGCCTGGCTCTATGGGATTGTTTAAGACCAGGATTGGTATCCCACCCTCGAGCATGGTGACAGTGTTTCCTCTTTGCTGGATGAGCCTGGGTCTGGGGTTGTTCTCCATACAACACTCCTTTCTATCATTTAGGTGTTTTATCTACCTTCTTTGTTCCGATGGTATTTTTGATTATTTATGGATATTTGTCAAACATTTTAGCCCTTTTTATTTTAAAGCCGATTTGATTCTCACGGCTTCATCGCGGACAGTTTCGGAATCGTAGTCGCCGGCGTGGGCGTGGGTGCCAGAGTACGAAGGTTTTTTTTGGTCGAGGTGGAGGTTGATGACGATTTCATTTCCTTCTTCTTTTGAGTAAACATGAAAGCGCGGGTAGTCGCCACCCATCAGCGAACGAACGCAGTTCATCTCGCCGCGATCGGTCATGTCGATTGGGTTGTAGCCAATCTTGCGCATGGCGTTTTGGAGATTTTCGTTGCCGGATTTTACGCGGAAGGTCATATCAGAAGTTTATCGTTTAGTTCTCGAAATGGAAAGGCCGCAGACGAATTGCCTGCGGCCGGTGAGAAGGTGGTTTCCTGGCGGGCTTTCAGTGTTCTGCGCTGAGCGCGGCTCGACCAAGCATGACAGTGAGTTTCCATGCTGACCGGATTGCGAATGTGGTGATGACAGCGCACACCAGTAGATTCACGTAAAGTTCTGGGTCTCCCAAAACGAAGCTGGCAAGTCCCGGGTTTTCGGCCGCAAACTTTACCACAGATTGATAGCTGTCGATCCACACTACATCAAAGATAGTCGCGATCGCTATCAGCAGCAGGTGTCCAGACACATTTACGTACCGCACTTTTTCCTCCTTGTCGAGTTATGAGTTAAACTTAGCTGGCTTTAAGGTAACATAGTTTTGGTAATTATTACAAGCGAGCCCTCGCGGCCTCTAACAGGATTGACAAATTCTATACCTTTGGTATGATCGTTCAACACTATCAGACCAAGAGGCATAGTCGAGTTTCTAGGTAAAAACCAGGTAGTAGAACTTCGGCGTGTCGCTTTTCGCGACTGCGTTTAATCGGCCGAAGTTTCACTACCTGGAAAAAATAATCAAATGAAAGGAACTATCAAAACGCTCACGGACAGGGGATTTGGATTCATTGCCCGTGATGGCGAAGCGAAAGATCTCTTCTTTCACTCCAATGAATTAAAGGGAGTGACGTTTGACGAACTTAAGGTCGGCGATGCCGTTACCTTTGAAGTCGTGGATGGAGAGAAGGGTCCGAGCGCTAAGAATGTGTCACGTGAATAAAGTAGCCTGACTCTTAAAAACCACCCTCCTTGAATTAAGGAGGGTGGTTTTTATTTCTAGTGGGGTTTAGCCTTGATGTGATTTAAAATCTTTTCCACATTTTTGATGCTCTCGGGATCGTTCATCGAGATGGCGATCACGTGAGGATCTATTTTTTTGAGCGCCGATAATTTTTGATTGAGTTCTTTGGGTGTGGCCAAGTCGCTTTTAGTCAGAAAAAGACGTTCGGGTTTTTTAAGGAGTGCCGAGTTCCACGCGCCGAGTTCCTGACGGATGGTTTGATAGTCTTTGGAAGGAGTGGGGGATTCCGATGAAATAAAGTGGAAAAGAAGATGCGTTCGCTCGATGTGGCGGAGGAACTTGATGCCTAAGCCCTTACCACTCGATGACCCTTCGATGAGTCCGGGAATATCCGCGAGGATAAGTTCGTAGTAGGCACCGAGGTGGGGCTCAAGCGTGGTGAAGGGATAATTAGCCACTTTACTTCTTGCGCTCGTCAGTTTGTTCAACAAGCTTGATTTGCCGACATTTGGAAAGCCCACGAAGCCGATATCGGCAATGAACTTAAGCTCGAGCCGGAGGGCAAAATTATCTCCGGGTAGGCCCGGCTGCGCCTGTTTTGGGGTGGTGTTACGAGAAGAACGAAACTGGAAATTGCCTTTTCCACCGATGCCGCCTTTGGCGAGGAGGACCAGCTCGTCGATTTTTTCAAAGTTAATTTCTGCGCCGTTGGTAAGGTTGTGGGCGACAGTGCCAATCGGCAATTTCAAAATAAGGTCACGTCCATCTCGGCCGTCGAGAAACTGGCCGCGACCGTCCCGACCATCTTCAGCAAAAAATTCTTTTTTAAAGCGGAATTGCCAGAGCGCGCCCAGATCGGAGACACCGAGGCCGTAGATGCTGCCGCCTTTGCCGCCCGATCCTCCGGTCGGTCCGAGACTCTTCAAGTTCTTATTAAAAGCCACGGCGCCTTTTCCGCCGTGGCCGGCGCTGATTTTTATTTTGACATCATCGATGAGCATATAAAGGAGAATCTAAATAAATTCGGGATTTTAGAGGGTATTGGTTTGTTCCCGGCCGGTTGAAGTTCGATACACCCTACACGCTGCCCAAAGACCAAGTCCGTTTCCGCGAGCTTCAGTTTCGGCTTCGTTAAAATCTTTAACCCGAGAAGTATCCGGTTCGTAGGGGTAGCTAAAGGCCAATCCCTGTTTGACTAGCGCCAAATTCACAAAAGTGCCGTCGCTAAGATACACAAAGCCTAGCCAGCGGCCGTACTTATCTCGATCCGATACATCTTTGTAAAAAATAATCGACTGGCCTTCGACTAGAGCTTGATTGGCGGCGGCCGCTTCTTTGGCAAAACATTGAACTGGCTTTCTCGGATCGACTTCCTCGGGCGTATCGATGCCGATGTAGCGCAACCGATCGCCATTCACCAGTTCAACCGTGTCGCCATCGATCACTCTTACCACTTTAATCGCGTGGCCAGCTTCCGTTTTGAAGGAAGCGTCATAGAGCGTCGCGGTATTTTTACCTAACCCGCCGATCAGAGCCGGAGACGCGTAGTGATAAAACAAAAAAGCCGCAATCAATGCGCCAGCCAGAAAATAAAATTTCTTCAATGTCATCGGCCTAATATTCAAAAATACAGTTTTTACTTCCTTTATTAGATGCGTTCAGAACTTTGATTGGAGGAAAGATAGGGTGAGAAGTGGAAGAACTGCGGTTAGAGTTAAGATTTGCCGTTTAGATACTTACTTGCAACACTTAACGCAAATGAAGGCAGTATAATAAAGACCGCCGTAAATAGAAGTTTCATTAATAATATATGTAGACTCGAGCTATTGGCATCCCCTCCATCCGGCAATGTCAAAACTACTAATATTCCAATAATTCCAAAAGCAATGGATGAGTAAACAAATATTCGTGTCACTATTTTTTGTTTCGACATGGTCGGGGATCCTCGATAAATTCAAATCTTTAAATTTATCGGGACATAGTTTTAGTATATCTGTGTATTTTAATCATCAAAGGTCGAATCAAAAATTCAAAATTTTAACGCCGCCGATTCTATCTAACTTATCCACAACTACTGTCTTGACGAGTGGGACCACTTAAGGAGCTATTAGAGATACCGAGCTTTTTGGGGAGTACAATTGGCCTTTCAGGGTCAATTAAGGCAACTAATCAGGGTCAATATACGGCATAGAAAGTATTCAAGCCTTGTCTAGTCAAACTGATATATCAACAGCCGAACGAGCACTCTTTTCAATCGGCGCACCAATAATTACTACTTTAGGAGCTATAGGCACGGCATATTTCGGTTCCGCTATTGGTCTAAAAATTAAGAAGGTGCTTGAATCTAAAAAAGCTCGATAATGACAACTAAAAATGCCATCAATATTTAGAGAATTTTTAAATAAGTCTGGATTAAGCGATGACAAAATCAAAGAGTTTGAAAAAGAATTCGCGATAGTAATCTTGCTTAAAATCCTTAGCGAGACCTACGAAAAACTTTCGACAGATGACAGAGAAAAAGTTAAACAACTTTTCGACCAAAGAAAGATGGATGAGATAATTGAATTTATCGAAGGAAAATACCCAATCGAAGAGTGGAAACAACTCCTTGAATCAAAAATCGCGCCAATTTTTGAAAGCTACATAAAAGAGGTCGTATTCGGAAAATAATTTAGAATATCTAACCATATTCTATCGTCACCACAGCTTTCGCGATTATTACTGTGAATTTTTAGCTTTAGGTGTTCCGCCTTTAACTAACGAAGTGTGCCAGCCAAAATCGTTTACATTTCGCTCCAGAGTTTGCTTTGTCTTGTTGTCTCCCCCAAAAGTCCCCCATCCCGAGAGTGCGTTAACTTCATCCACTACCTTGCAATCTTGATCAAAAAGTTTCAGCCATTCGCCGTCGTTCGACATCGCGCCCACATAAATTTTATCCGCCGGAATTCCCGGCACCGAATTATCATCCGTCCGCTCCAACAAGAAAAGCCCGCCGGAGGAAATTTTTTCATTACTTCTAAAAACAATCTTAATCGTGCCTTTAGAATTTTTTATCTGCCAACCCTTCAAACTAACTTCGCCGGAAAAATTATTTTTCAGTTCCATCCATTCGTTGTTCGATGAACTCGCGCTCCCCATCCACGCTACCTCATTCAATAAAACTTTTCCGCTCGGCGTACTCGAAACCGAAAAATCACAATCTTGGATCGTCGGCTGACTCGGTACTACTCGACTCACCGAAGATGTCGCCGTAGTTGTCGCGACCGGAACTTCTAAAGTAGAATTTTTAAAACTTTTAGCATTGTTTTTACCGAAACTGCGCGTGGTTGAAGTCATTCCACTCTCGCTCGCGCTTGTTTTCACCGATTTTCGAGAAACGTCGCCACCCTCCGGCGTCAAAACTTTCGTCGAAGTCGAATTTTTATTTTGTGAACCACCCAGTTCGACTTCGTAAACCGGTTTCTCACTCTTAAAACCAAAAACGTCCTTCAGAGTTTGCGAGACTGACACCGAAAAATTCCCTAAAAGAGAGTTTTCTCCCGAAATTTTCCCGCCGAAAACAAAAACTAAGACTAACAAGCCAGCTAAACCTGAACCAATCCAAAACTTCGGTCGCGTCCAAAATTTTTTCTTCCCTAAATCAAATTCTTCCTCCATCTTTGATAAAATTTCTTAAAAATAAAACTGGCCCGCCCTTCCCAAAACCCTGTCAAGGGGGAAAGCCTCCTTCCCCTTGCCAAAACTCGAACCTATCCTTAAAACTTAGTTCGATTCGGCTCTGATTTTTAAGAGCTCCCCGTGTCGCGAAAAGTCTCTAGCGGTTATCATAATGATTTCCCTAAAAAGTAGCAAATGTCTCGGACTTATCCACAAGACTTAAAAAAAATCTCGGTGGTAAACTTATCCTGTCAAAAAAAATTTAGTGAGGCCAGGAATTATGTCCCCAAAGAGAAATCATTTCGCCGAAGTTAGAAAAAGAGATGGCCGCATCGTCGCCTTTGATCAAGATCGTATCACAAGCGCCATCAAAAAAGCCATGTTGGCTGCCGGAGAAGATCACCCCGAAGTCGACGCCGAGCGAGTTTCTGATCAAGTGGTCAATGCCCTCGCCCACAAATTCACCGCCACTCACCTTCCCTCGATCGAACAGATTCAGGATATGGTGGAAACCCAACTCATGGCCACCGGTTTCACCCAAACCGCCAAATCTTACATTCTCTACCGCAACGAACGCGCCCGACTAAGAGAAGAAAAGCGCGAAGTCCCTGAACACGTCCGCGATTTAGCCGCGGAGAGTAAAAAATATTTCCGTAACCCCTTGGGCGAATTTATTTTCTACCGCACTTACTCCCGTTGGATCGAAGAAGAAAACCGCCGCGAAACTTGGATTGAGACGATTGATCGCTACCTGGATTTCATGAAAGAAAATCTTGGCAACAAATTAACCGATGCCGAGTACAGCGAAATCCGTGAAGGTATTTTAAATCAAGAAGCCATGCCTTCGATGCGCCTCCTGCAATTTGCCGGCAAAGCTGCTCGCTCGACCAACGTTGCCGCCTACAACTGCTCCTTCATCGCTCCCTCAAAACTTCAAGACTTCGCCGAAATTATGTACATCTCCATGTGCGGCACCGGTGTCGGCTTCTCGGTTGAAAATCAAAACGTTCAGCAACTTCCCCAAATCAAAAAACAAGGCGGTGAGAAATTGCCTACTCACGTGATCACCGACTCCAAAGAAGGCTGGGCTGACTCTTTGGCTTTCGGTATGCAAACCTGGTTCAATGGTAAAGACGTTGAGTTTGATTATTCCGAACTCCGGCCTGCCGGCGCGAGATTGAAAACTATGGGCGGCAAAAGCTCCGGTCCTGATCCGATCCGCTCACTCTTAAATTTCACGCGCGCTAAAATCCTAAAGAAGCAGGGTCGCCGTCTCTCCAACCTCGACGTCCACGACGTGATCTGTAAAATCGGCGAGATCGTGGTCGCTGGCGGCGTCAGGCGCTCCGCTTTAATTTCTCTCTCCGATCTCGACGACATCGAAATGCGCGATGCTAAAAAAGGCCAGTTTTATACGACCGAACCCCAACGCTCGCTCGCTAACAACTCTGCCGTCTACAATCAAAAACCCTCCGCCGCTGAATTTATGGACGAGTGGATCGCGCTTATAAAAAGCGGCTCCGGGGAGCGCGGTATCTTCAACCGCGGCGGCCTGGCCAAAACCCTGCCCGAACGCCGTCTCAAAGTCCTCAAGGGCTACGTGGGCGATCTGGGCACCAACCCTTGCGGTGAAATTATTTTGCAATCCAAACAATTCTGTAACCTCTCCGAAGTGGTTTGCCGCGCCGAAGACACCGAGGAATCCTTGCTCCGTAAGGTTCGTCTAGCCACCATCTTAGGCACCTATCAAGCCACCCTCACTAAGCTTCCCTATCTTTCCAAAGAATGGACCGAAAATTGTGAAACCGAAAGGCTCTTGGGGGTATCCATGACCGGCCAATGGGACTCGGTGGTCGCCCGCGAGCCCGAAGTTTTAAATAAGTTAAGAGAAGAAGCTATTAAAATTAACCAAGAATATTCCAAACGCTTCAAAATCAATGAATCCACCTGTATCACTTGTGTCAAACCCAGTGGCAATCTCTCGCAAACTGTCGACTGCGCCTCGGGCCTTCACCCTCGCCACTCGAAATACTATATCAGAAGAGTTCGTATCGCTCACACCGACTCCCTTTTCAAAATGCTCCGCGACCAAAAAATTCCCTATCACCCCGAAGTGGGCCAATCGATGGAAACCGCCACCACCTACGTCGTTGATTTCCCAGTCAAATCTCCCGAAGGCGCCGTCTTCAAAAATAACGTCACCGCTCTCGAACTTCTCGAACATTGGAAAACGGTGAAAACTAAATTCACCGAACACAATCCTTCGGTCACCATCTCCGTGGGCGACGAAGAGTGGATTGCGGTGGCCGACTGGCTCTATGAAAATTGGGAAGTCATCGGTGGCCTCTCCTTCCTCCCTCGCTCCAACCATGTTTACCAGTTAGCTCCCTACGAAGAAATAAATGTTGATCAATACCAAGAAATGCTAGAAAAATTTGAAGGTTTAGATTTTTCCCAAATCATGGCCTACGAAAAACGGGATGAAACCGACTTGAAAAAAGAACTGGCGTGCGTGGGCGGCGTTTGCGAGATCGACGAAGTCACCACCGAAGCCACCGCCGTAGCCGCTTAAAAGAAATCACTTTTTCTTGAAATCAAAAAGTTGCTTGGTAAAGCAAAAGATTTTTTGATTTCAACCCGATACTTTCTCATTTCTTTAATAACGCCTTACAAAATCATCTCTTGAAAAACTAATTTAATCTGTTAAGCTAGATTGGCATTCCCCGGTAGCTCAGTGGTAGAGCGGATCCCTGTCGGATAGGCAGCCTACAAGAGTAATCTTGTTTGAAAATTTCGGGATAACGGTGAACCCTTCGATACGCTTTGGCATATAAAGGTAACACCGTGGGAACCTCGCAATTTGCGGGGGCACCGTAGAGACTAGATACCGAAACATCCCAGTTGGGATGATGATATAGTCCGCGCCCTTTGGAAACTTTGGGATAAGTGTAAGGATAAGGTCGTAGGTTCGAATCCTACCCGGGGAGCCAGATGGGATGAGTGTCGCGAAAAGCGGCACTTTTCTCTTTATTGGTGGGCTTTTTCGCAGGTTCGAAAGTGCTTTTTTCGGTGTTTTTCTCGGAAAGCTCTTGTTGAACTCGATCATGTATGAGTTTAAAGGCTTTTTGGTAAGAAACCTCGACATTCTTGCCGTTTATCTTGGGGTTCGAAAATAGAAATGACAGCAGGGTTCGTTTTTGCTCAACCGTTCGCCGGGGTTTTAGATAAGTGTCGCGGGCCTCTTTTGCTATTTGAAGCACGGCCACACCCATCTCAAAATATTTGAGATTCGCGTTGCGATGGCGGTTTAAGCTGTCCAGCGTTTCTTCTTGCTCTTTTTTGTATTGCTGGAGTTTTTTGTCATAAAAATCGTGGCTGATTCGGCCGTCGATTTTATCGTCATAAAGTTTATCTATTCTCTGGGTGGCCGTCTGATATCTTCGTTCAAGTTCGGCCGATGATTTTTCACGGAAGGCGATCTCGCCGGCATGGCTTTCTTTGAGTGCCTCTTGGACCCACGAGAGCATCCGTTCAATGCGTTTATCTTCGTGGCTTACTTCAACCACCGATTTGGCCACTTGAGTATTGATATCTTCTTGCTTTACCCAATCATAATTCGGGCAGTTTTTGTAATGATTGCAGTGGCCGTACCAATGGCCTTTTTGTATTTCCCAAGTAATCGTTCCTCCGCATTCACTGCATCGGAATACGCTTTTAAACAGCGAATTGTGCTTTCGCATCCTCGGAGCTCCGTAACTGTGCAATCTATCCTGCACTTTTTGAAAAAGTTCTTTACTGATAAGCGGTTCGTGGTGACCCGGGGTGATCTGATTTTTCCATCGGTTCATGCCGTAGTAGAACGGATCACCGAGAAGCTGATGGATTCGGGCATGGCTTACTTTGTGACTGGTACGCGAGCGCAGGCCTTTTTCATACATCGCATTGCAGAGTGTCTTGGTTGAGTATTGGCCGGATGCATATAATTCAAACATCTTTTTAATGAGTGGTGATTTTTCCTCGTCAATCACATGAACTTTATGTCCCTTCTCGCCGTCGGTTTTATATCCGAGCGGAGGCTTTGTCGGCAACCATCCCTGCGCCAGTTTTTCTTTTTGCCCCTTTTTTACATTTTCAGAGAGCAGTCGGATATAGTATTCGGCTGTTGCCACTTTTACTCGCCACATAAACCACTCGTGCGATTTTGATTCTTTGTGCAGGGTGCATCCTTCTTTGACCAGATGAATTTTATGATTATCATCGGCCAGTATCCAATTATCAATAACCGGTACATCGGCGAAGTTTCTGGTGAGCCGGTCGGTGGTCTCTACGATGATGGTGTTGATTTTGTTTTTTACCACATGCGCCATCATCTCGCCGAAGATTTTTCGCTGGATTTTGCCGGCGGCCGACTCTTGGATGGCAAAAACTTTCGTGAGCTCGAAGTTATTGCGTTCGGCATAGTCGCGAAGGAATTTTTCTTGGGCCGGTAGTGAATAGCCGGTATCCTCTTGATCTTTTGAGGACACGCGGGCGTATCCCACGGTCTTTGGCATTTCGTTATTGTTTATCATTGTCATTTTTGGTTAATTTTTTGGTTCGAAATCGACCTTTGGTCTCAAGACAACCCCTATGCCAATTCTCGATATCCATCAAGCTGATTTGCCCACAGCTCAAACACCGGTGTCTATCCAGTCAAAAAGTCGGTTTTCCGCATCTTCTGGATATTCTTTTCGAGCCAGCTTGAGCCGTACTTCGTAAGGGACGAGATACCACCTTTCCATTGATGTCATTTTTGAGAGCGCTTCTTTGCTTAAATTCATTTCTTCTTTGGGCCTGCCTTCGACGCGATCCAGAAGCTCTTTTATGGCGCCGAGCTTCACATTGTCTTGCTGGCTTCCCATTAAAGCTACGAGCATTTCGTTGGCAAGCCGGAAGTTCTTCTCGCGAATTTGAACGCCGGCCTTGAGAAGCATCTGCATCGTTTCCCCGTGGATTGTATCCATTTCTTTCTCGTAAAGCTTGTATGTCTCGCAGAGCGTTCCCGTGTCTTTAAACCAATCTTTTGCTGTTTGCTCGGAAAACTTGCCTTTTCTACTTTTTTCAAACTGGGAATTCAAAGTTTCGGCAATGTCTTGGTAGGAATTGCCTTTATATTTCAGCTCTAACGCTTTCTTGTGGTATTCGGCTAAATGTTTGAGTTTCGGCATGAAAAGTTGTGTTAAGTAGAGTGTTTGGCTGATTCATGGCGAATAGGTTGGACCGGCTTCCCCAGCACATACTCAATAATAATTATTGCCGCTTGAAGCCGTATTGATTCGTCTTTGCTTTCCAAAAGCGAAACCAGCACTTTTGTCGCTTTCACTACATTTTTTCGTAGTATTTCTATCGCGATTTCTTCTGGCTTTTTATTTTTCATGGTTTTGGCGTCATTGATTTTATTAATGTCTCGCGACCTCTTGCGAGCGCATCCAATGATTCCTGGTCTTTTTCTTGGGCGTATTGACGGCGGTATTTTAGATCATCGAGCGCGCGTTTCTTTTGGCAAAATTCTTCGTATGCCTTAAGGCCTGGGCCTACCGCCCAGCTCCAGCCCGGGTGTTCTGGCTTAACCCAGCGACGAGATATCGCTTTATTTCGAAGCAGATATTGGACGATACCGGCATCGGTTAGGCCGGTAACATCGTTGCGAACTCGACGCGTGTCTTGGCTTTCGGGGAATTCTCGCTTGCCGATCTTAAAGGCGTTTATAACCGGCACCGTCTCTCCGTAGAAGCTCATTGGTCTTTCCAGCGGTTCTTTTTTCAGTTGCTCAAGCTCGGCCTCAAATTCTCGAATAGCTTTTCGATCTTCTTCGATATCCAAGTCGTACCCGACTTTTATTGGTTTTTGTTCTTCATTTAATTTCATGGCTTAGACAATAAATTTAAGAAGTGTCTCAAGGCTATATTTCTTGAGCCATCCTTCTTTGACCGCTTCTTGCATCCGCTTATAGCCTTGCTTCAACCGCTCGTCCTCAAACGGCATAAGGTTTTTAGCGGCTCGCAGATTTCTTCGGATAAAAGTTTCCCATTGCCTTTTAGTGGTGAAATCAGGCTCCTCGGTATCCGCCCAAATTCCGATAATCTGAATATGGCGTTGCGGACTTTGATTGCACCACTCAACGAATTCTTTTAAATCCATAGGCATATCCGCATTCACCGAAGGTGTTGCAATATCTTCTTTATTAATTTTCTTTATTGATTCTTCTTTGTTGCCATCCATTGGCTTTTCTAAAATCACCGGATGACTTTTCATAACGCACCCAGTGCCTTTTCTATGAGAAAAATCATCTGGTGACTTTTCTTTTTTGGCATAGTATTTGGCGTTCAGTTGCCATAAATCGACGATCTTGTACTCAATGGTCGGCTTAGTTTTGCCGGCAACGCCGACTTTTTCTATCCAACCTCTTTGCACTAAAGTTTTCTGATACTTTCTGACGGTACCCGGAGCGATATCGAGTTTCTTTGCGATATTAATCGGCGACTCCCAGCAGGTGCCGGTCTCGCCGGCAACGCGCTTCATGTAAAGATAAATTGCCTGCTCGTAGACGGTTGAATGGTTCACGATATAGTTCGGAATGATCGTGAAATATTTGCGGTCACCGCTTTTATCTATGATTTTGAAGGGATCACTTTTCATGGCTTTGTTGTTCGGCGATTAAATCCTCGCAGTAGCACTGCATCAGCGTGTCGTAAAAGCCCACGAGACAAAATGCGATGTCGTGCAAATCCTGATCATTGACCTCTTCGCCAAAATCTTCTTTGAGAATGACGCGGAGCTTCTCCAGCGTTTCTGGTTTTAAGTTCACGGCTATTCGTGGGCATAAATCCTGACTTTGGCGAGTTTAAGCTGGTTGAAAAATGCTTGCGGCTCGACCTTGAGTTCGCGCTTCCAATACTTGGCGACAAGCTCATCCAGCTCGTCGCTTTTCTTGAACGCGAATAGGACTTTATGCGGGTTTGTCCGATCGCAGACCTCGAGCGAATCGGGAATAAATAATAAAAGCACCGCCACCAACGCTAAATCGGCGGATTTATAAACTTCGGTTTGTTCAGTTGTTTTCATCGTCATTATTCGCTAAACCGATGTTCCGTTTCGGGGCCTCACCCAAAACAAAACACACTCCCATGTTAAGGGAGTGCATTCATTCAATTTTCAGTTATGAATTGATTTTTAGGGCTTAAAATACCATCCTTCCTGCTTTTGATTGAAAATTACATCTTTTTTGAAATGAAGTTTTAATAGGTTGTGGAGCTCGCTTACATACTTTGCGATTGTAATTCTGGGCGTGGATTTTCTTCTGTCCGCATTGATAATCGCGTCTTGTATGTCATCTCTTGTGAGCATCCGATTCGGGTGATCCATAAAAAGTCGGCATAAATCTTTTATCTGACTTCGCATTTCAATCATTTCGCCTTGATATCGGATCGTTCCATCGGAATAGCCGGCAAGGCCTTTTATTTCAATCTCTGGCTTCAAATCTTGAACATACAGCAAGTCCTTTTTGTGCCGGCGCGTAGGAGCTGTACTGAAGATTTCCTCATCAGATTTCTTGGGTGGCGCAACCAGATCCATCAATTTTTGCCGTTCCTTATACAAAAGCATCTTTATCGGTCTAATCAAATAAAAACAATCTTGATCCTCTTCAAAATTGCCAATAATTTTCTTCTTTTTGAGGTCTTTAAGCCACCGTCTCTGTTCGTCCCAAGAGTGGAGCGGAAAAGGGTTGAGCCAGACCTTTTTTCGTTTAGAGTAAAATTCGGGATCATCCTCGCCGGCCACTTCAACTCTTTTGATAACCTCGTTGATAAAATCAATTTTTCTTTGGGCCTCCCGCCTGATTTTTACTACATCATCATTAATAGTCATTGTCATAGTGTTAAATCCATTGTGTCAGATTTTGCCACTTTTGAAAATAAATACGAGCGGACGGTAACAGTTTCAATGAGCTAAAGCGACGGATTGTCGGAAAAAGAAATAAGTGATATGGTAAAAAATATTTCCATAGCTTCTATGCCCAAACCACAACTTACCTACAATCCCAATTATTATGACGGAACAAACCTCATGCAGCTGAGACCGCGCGAGGTTGCTTTCAAAACATATAAAATGCGCGACGGTACTCTGATAGGCTTATTTCAGGGAAGTCGTGGAGTGCGACCAGACATTGATTTCGTTATAAAAATTCTTATTCCCGGATCCGATAAAAAATTAAGACCACCAACTCACACCTTTTGGGTTGTGGATCTATTACTTAAAATCCCGCAATACAAGAACGAGGTGAAAGAAATTGTGCAATATTATATAGATTATTACGAACGGACGGTTCCTTTTGCTTCTGTTCAGGAAAGAAATAATTACCAGCTTGAAACCGTTGAGGAAATTACAACTCGTTATGCGCAACTGGAGCAACCATATACACTTTCACTCGATTATGTCGCGACGGTCATTGAACTTTTTTGTAAGAACGAGAAAATCAACCCCGGCGCATATATGTTCCGAAATCTCTTGCTCGTGTTGAGAGATTATATTGACGGCAATAAGCACTATACAGAAGTGCTTCAGGCCGCAATGCCTGGCTACAGAAATTAGCTTGCTGTCTCAAAAATCTTTTTTACTAGCCCTGTGCGAGCATAGAATGCCCGAGTAATAGGGCGACGCTTTCCAGTTCGCGGATTAATACCACCAATGCCTTTTGTGCGAGCCTGTATCCACTTGCCGTCTTTCCCGGTTAAGGCATCAAAACCCTTCTTAATCAGTTTGTCGCGGATAAAATCGTAGTCGGCCTTGATTTCTTTTATCAATTCACCGTCCTCGGCGAAATCCAAGCTTGCCACGCTCAGCAACTCCGCTTTCTTGGAATTCATGCCATTCCATTTTACGGCACAAAAAATAATAGTTTTAAATTTTGCCCAAACATGACTTTCAAAAAACGAATGATCCTTTAATTCTTCGGGGTGGACCATTGTTATCGCCATCGTTTCTTTTGGTACGAGTTTATTGTTCACATAATGAAAGGCGACGGATTTGAGTTCGTAAGTAAGCCCATTCGGTGCTTTTGAGACATTTGTTTGTAGCCCCGCCAACCGTTCTAAGACAAGACCCTTCCAGCCTTTATTTTGCTTTCCATTCTTAAACGAATTGATACCGAATTGCAAAGCAAGATCGGCAAGGTCTCTACCAATATATTTCTTCAGATTTTTTATCGCAGTTGCCCGAGTTACAATTTTCATGCCTCTTTGATAAGTTTATTGTTTAAATTGCGATCCAATTCCTCGAATCGTTTAATAGATAGCTCTAAAAATTTTGATTCGGTATCAATACCTATAAATTTTCTTCCATGAAGATAGGCCGCAATGCCGGTAGTGGAACTTCCTGTAAATGGGTCAATGACCAGATCACCTTTATTCGTGCTTGCGAGTACTATTCTTTTTAACAAATCTTCTGGTTTTTGTGTAGGGTGTTTTCCAAACTTTTTTTCTATCGGCTTGGGAGTGCCCATTGACCAAACCGAGCGCATTTGGAGCCCTGGCTTTTTTAAATTATCCTCCGTCCAATGGCCGTTTTTCATCAGATCATAATTGAATGTGTGTTTCGCCTTTCTTTCTTTTCTTGCCCAAATTAAAGTTTCGTGACTTGCGGTAAAGTATCGGCAACTAAGATTCGGTGACGCGTTTGGTTTAAACCATGCGATGTCGTTTAAGATATGATATCCGAGTGCCTGTAGAGCATGGCCGCACTGGTAAATTGAGTGATAGGTACCGCTAACCCAGAGAGTACCGTGCGGCTTCAAAACTCTTCGACACGCCTCCATCCATTTGTAATGAAAATCATAGTCATCTTTAAACCCCTTACTCTTGTCCCAATCTCCCTTATTCACGCTAACCATTCGTCCGGCGTGAACCGTAAAGCCGCCGTTGGAAAGGTTGTAGGGTGGATCGGCAAAAATCATATCCACAGAATTTTCTGGAAGTCGTGCTATCACATCTAAGCAATTTGCTTGAAAGAGTTTGAATTTTGGTTTTTCGTAATAGGGCTTTAGTGCTACTGTACCTTGGTCTGTTTTTTCGATAACAATTTCGGGGATATTTACACTTGCTTCTTGAATCACATCCAGCACTATCCCTTGGATCGAGACATCTCGTCCGTTTCTAAATATAAGCGGCTCCATGCTTTTGTTTGCTGGTTGTAAGCGAATATGTCCGCGTTCTCTATAAAATTTCTTTAGCGTTGCTTCGTGGTTATCGATGAGGGCGACTACCTTTTGTCCGTTATCGGCAACAGCTTGTTGCTTTACCAATACAACATCGCCATTATTGATTCCTTCATCGATCATACTATCGCCGAGCACGCGCAGGGCATAGAATTCACCGCTTCGTGGTAGCTTGTTTTGAGGGATCGCAATAGTTTCCTTTTCTTGTATTGCCTCTATCGGCTGGCCCGCGGCTATGGTGCCCAAAAGAGGAATTTTTACCAGTTTAGCGGTTTTTTCTATTAAACTAATGCCACGCGCTGAATTATCGTTTTTTGCAACGAATCCTTTATCTGCCAAAACTCCGATATGCTGGTGGATCGTTGAAAGAGAGGAGAGTCGGAAGTGTTTTTTGATTTCTTCCAAAGTCGGTGAAAAGCCCTTCTTGTTGATATAAGACTCGGTGTAGTCGTAGATTTGTTTTTGTCGCTTGGTTAGTGTGGCCATAAACGATTGACTCGGTGTATTTATTTTCTTACACTATCAGTATACCGAAGATTTGCCGAAGATGTAATAGCCCACTTATCCACATGCAGAGAAATAGCAAACAAGTCGACAAACTTGTCTATAAACTCTACGGCCTCACTTCGGAGGAGTTAAGATTGTAGAACAAAACCATGCCGGAAAACGATAAAGAAATACCAGTTCCATATGAGAAGCCACTAATTTTAAGCGAGAAGCAAAAATGGCTTTGCTCACATTTGGATGCACTCAACGGCATTGAAAATTTTTGTCCAAACGCAATCCCATCCGATCTTTTTGTAGGCGCACTGTCTTTGGTTAAATCAAAAAACAGAAAGACAAACCCTGATTGGATGGCACAGGCAGCTCATTCTTTGCGAGAAATATTATATGGAGTGGGGCAGGTCAGACGACCCAAAAATAAACTTATCCTGGCTTGGCAAGTTTTCTTGGGAAAAGGTGAAAATTCTCTGACTCGAAGAGCGAGGATTGAAAATTTATTGAAAGTATACCAAGAGGAACAGCGGGCTTCAGAATTAGCTCATGTTTTAAATGATTTACATTTTATATTTACCAATATCGCTCATCATTTGCAGGATAGTCAAAAACATAAGTATGTAAAAAAGAAACTAATAAAAATAGGGATTTCAAATCCAGAACCTTCCTTGATAGTAACTGAAGCTGTATTTGAACAATTGATGGATACTCTGGAAAATGCTTGGGCACAATCTATTCCTCGACAACTTACCATTCATGAACAAATCGATTCTCTGTTAAGCCGCGATCCAAAATTAGTCAGCAAAGGAGTTTTGAATGTTCTTTTATCTTTTAACCCCGACGCGCGGTACTACTTTTATACCAAAGCCGATGAGCGTTGGCTTGGTTGGCTTTGGGGAAATGGTTTTCTGGATGTTATCAAACAAAAAGCAGAAGATCCTACGCGCTATGGCTATAGAACACCAGAAGTTAATTACCTCGTAAAAGTTTCTGAAAAAGAGCCGGCAAAGGTGGTTGATATTATGCTGGCCGTACCGATTTCTACGGAGAACTTTAATCCAGAAGTGGTGGACAGGTTCTTACGCATTTGTAGTGGCTTGCCAGCACCAGAACTCAAACGGATGGTAAAGAAAATTCGTGATGATGGATTGGTGCGACTTATGGGTGCATTCAACGATTGGGGTTTTGAGTATGAAAAAATGCTTAAAACTTTAACTGATGTCAATGACTTTGATAGCGTTCTTGTTCTTGCAGAGGCAGTACTTTCCATTCGTACAAAAAAAGAAGCCGAACAAACTTCGCGCGGCTTTTTGTCCGACAATCCTTTCTACTTCAAAGAACTAAGCTATACAAAAGTATTCGAATACTTACTCAAGGTGGATGAGAAAAACATTGAAAATGCACTCACCTTGGTAACCAGCACGATGAAAGAGGTTGTACTCTTTGGAGAAAAAGAAGGCAAGGATGAAGTGTTTAAGGTTTATGATAGCTACTTTTTATTAGATGTAGATTTTTTTGAGCTTGAACTTACCGAAAAAGACAGGCTTTCGCACAGAGACGATGTTAAAAATCTCGCAGCTGTTATTAAGCATTATGCAGAGCAAACCATCGGGAAGAAATGTGACGATGTCGAATCGGCAGTTAAGCTGTATAACCAGTATTTTAATCATCTCCCGGATAGCCGCTCTATGTGGCGTCTCCGATTATTTGTATTGAGTTTGTGCCCCGGCGCATTTAAAGAAGAGCTTAAAAAGGCATTCTTCCGATTGTTTGAGATTGAGCGTTACTATAACGAGATTATTTCTGGCACAGAATATTTGAAGGCGCTCCGTATTGGATTTCCTGTTTTATCTGATGATGATAAGCGTAAATATGTAAAACAGGTTATAGATTACTTTGTAAAAAAAGACCAAGAAAAAGAGAACGAAAAAGAAAATTGGCATATAGGGTATGGCTCGAGAATTATTTCAGTAATAGCCGATCAGCTTACTGAAGAAGAAAAACAAACAGCCAAAGACGCTGGATTTACGCTCGATCCTAACTATAAGCCAGAGCCATCCATAAAGATGGGTGGTTTTGCTGGTAGCATAAGACCAAGGGGACCGATAATCCAAGAAGAATTTGGAAATCTCTCGATAACTGATATTGCAGGGAAATTAAGAGTTGAATGGACGCCAGAAGAGTTGAGAAAAGAAAATACAAACGAGGATTTTCATAATCCCTTAAATGCAGAGGGTGTCGGCGAAATGTTGCGAATTGATATAACTAAGCGTCTACAAGATTATATAAATAACGCAAACATCTTTTTTGAACGAGATAAATTAGACCAGCACTATACTTATTCTTTTCTGCGAGGCATACAAGAGGTTCTTCGAGGCAATAAAACCGAGGTCAGTGGTATAAATTGGGATAATTTGATAGCTCTTTGCGTCACGATAAAGAAATCTGGCGAGACAAAACCCTTCGATAGCGGAAATCGCGAGCGCGATACTTTTGATGCGTGGCTTTCTGGCTGGACAGGCGTTCATTCTGCTATGACAGATGTTGTCCAAGAACTACTGACCGAAGAAAGGGGTGCTAAAATCGACTTTCCTAAATATCGCGATGACCTGTTTGGGGTCATAGGATATCTCCTTTCTTATCCCGATCCAGTTCCCGCCGACGAAGAGCCGAAAACAGCAAAAATGACTACAACGCCTCCTGGCGCAAAAGAACAAATGGTAAGCGATCCTTATTCGATGGCAATCAACACGGTACGGGGTAGAGCATTTCAAGCTTTTGCGTTGTTTATGTATCAAGACGGGAAGAAGTTCTCTAAAAACGAAAAAATAAAGATTTCCCTCGATGTTAAGGGACTGTACGAGGCTGTTCTCAAAAAAGAAAATACCCGGGCCCTTATGTTTATGTTCGGGCATTATCTGCCGTCGTTCTACTTTCGAGATAAAGAGTGGATGCAGAGCCTTTTCTCGCAGATTTTTTCTGCAGAGCCAACAAAGAAAAATCTCTATACGGCCGCATGGGAGGGCTATGTTTCAGCAAATCTTTATGATGAGATATTCTTCAACCCAGATACTCAGAAGTTATACGAACGGGGTCTTGCTCTGACAGATTCGGACTATCCACAACAAAAGCATTTCAAAGAACCGGACGAAGGCGTTGCTGTTCATGTTGCGCTTGCCTTCATGCACTTCTCGAAATTTGATTTTGACCACGATCTATTCAAAAAATTCTGGAGTATGCCAAACCCGGAATATCACAAAGAATTTATCTCCTTTATCGGTCGCCACTCTATTTCACGAAAATCGGCTGCGGAATGGATAAAATACAATAAAGTCGATATTGAGAAACTTAAAAAGTTCTGGGATTGGGCGCTTAAAAATTGCAACATAGATGCGCTTACCGGCTTTGGTTTCTGGATTAATATGGAGCGTAGCCCATTGGATACAAAATGGCTCGCAAGTCACGCACGCCAAACGCTTGAGAAAACAAAGGGATATGTTGAGTGGGAATATGGATTAATGCGCTCACTTGCGGCATTTGCAAAAGAGGCGCCGGAAGACACGCTTGCCATTTTGCGCGCTCATCTCCTTGAAGAGGTTGCAAAACATGAGCCAGTGAGAACATGGCTTCACATGGATGCCGAAGTTTATGACACCTTCAAAGAACTCTATAAAAATGAAGCGACAAAAGAAGGGGTGCGCACGCTTGTTAACGACCTCTTGCCTTATCGTAATGGGATGTTTTGGGGGTTGAAATCTATCTTGGAAGAAAAATGATCAATATAACCGAGCAACAACTTGAGTTATTTATGTCCTTATTTCGCGGCCGCGAAGATGTTTATGCGCGTCGCTGGGAAAAAGGTGATAAGTCAGGCTATAGCCCGGCGTACGATTTTAATTGGGACGAGTTCATGTCGCATAAACGCCGAGGCGGATCAATGAAGGATTTCGATAATAAAACATTGCTTCCTCTTGCTAGAGAAGTGGTTAAAAAGCATCTTTTGGGACAGCTTGTTGTCGGAATTTATCCAATACTTACCGAAAATACTTCGTATTTTATTACGGCTGACTTCGATGGGGAAACTTGGAATAATGATGCAAAAGCGTTTCTTCGTATTTGCAAGGAAGAGTGTATCAATGCCTATCTGGAGCGCTCTCGATCAGGTAATGGCGGACATGTTTGGATATTCTTTTCTGAACCGTACCCATGCTATAAAAGCCGGCAAATTGTTCTTGAATTAATACGCCGCGCATTTCATATCTCCGAATTTGAGAAAGAAGTTAGTTTTGACCGCTTATTTCCAAACCAAGATACTCTTACGAAAAATGGGTTCGGTAATTTGATAGCTTTACCATTACAGGGAAGATCATTCGAACACGGAAATGCGTTATTTGTTGATGCTGCCACGAACAAACCCTTCTCGGATCAATGGGCCTTTTTACAAAATGCGAAGCGCCACACACCTCAGGAATTAGAAACAATGCATAGCAAGCTTTTTAATACCGCAGATAAACCAATTCAATCTTTACCAAAAGACAATAGCTTCCAAATTACGGTCAGCAATCAAATAACATTGCCGCGCGCACAACTTACGCCAACGATTATTCATTTCCTTAAAAACGAACTTAATTTTTTAAATACCGAATATCTAACCAAGCGACGACTCGGTAAATCAACTTATAAGATACAAAAATATTTCAAATTAATTGATGAGGCGGGAGATACCATTTCGTTACCGTGTGGTTTCTTAACCCAACTGAGTGCGTTTTTGGATCAAAATCATATTGCTTATGCTTTAACGGAAAACCATGCTCTTCTGGATGAAGCGACTTTTAATAACGACATTAAGCTAACACCCGCGCAGACAAAAGTTGTAGAACAAGCCACTGGCTATAATCAAGGAGTTATCGTGGCACCTTCTGGAAGTGGTAAAACGATAATGGGACTGGAACTAATCGCCCGGAGAAAACAGCCGGCCTTAATTCTTGTACACCGCAAACAAATTCTTGATCAGTGGGTTGACCGCATACAAGCATTTTTGGGTATCGCAAAAACACATATCGGCCAGTATTCTGGTGTCAAGAAGAAAATCGGTAAGCAAATCAGCGTTGGCCTACTTCAAAGCTTTGCAAGAAAAGGTGATTTATCCGAGCTACAAAATTCTTTCGGCACAATAATTGTTGACGAATGCCATCACATCCCCGCATCAACTTTTCGAGAGGTTATTGCCCAGTTGAATCCACAATATCTCTATGGGCTTACGGCTACGCCCAAACGCAAACATAACGACGAAAAGCTTATCTATGTTTATATTGGCGACATTGTTGCTCAAATGGCCGTATCTGATGTGCCTATTCACGAAACAAAAGTAAGTGTGTACACGCCAGAAGTTTTAATACGAACCACCAATTTAGAAATACCATTCAAATTTACCACCGACTACTTTCAATTACTGGCAAAAATCATTTCTTGCGATACTGGGCGTAATCGCTTAGTTGTCGATAACATACTTAGCGAGGTTGAGAAAAATAGAAAAATCCTTGTGTTGAGCGAACGAAAAGAACACCTCGAGATTTTAAACATGTATCTTAAAAGTAAATGCGAAACTATTGTTATTTCTGGAGATGATTCTGCTCGAGCGCGGAAATCAAAACTTGCACAAATTCAAAGCGGTCATTATCAGGTTATTCTTTCAACGGGGCAATTTTTTGGTGAAGGTATCGATATTCGAGGCACAACCTGTCTTGTACTGGCTTTTCCTTTCTCGTTCGAAGGCAAGCTCATCCAGTATATGGGGCGCCTACGCGATATTGGAGCTCAAAAATTAATTATCGACTATAGAGACAAAAATATTCCATTTCTTGAGAAGCAATATAAACAGCGTGTGCGGTACTATAAAAAACTGAAAGCCAAAATTGCAGGTCTTGATTAAAAACTCTTGCGCGATTTTGAATGTAAACTAAATCGGAGTTAGTTGACATTGGTAAGGTCAATATCAACTAACTTTACATCCGACATTTCAGATGTAAGACACTTTTGTCATATATCTGAAAAGTGATAGTATTCTATTGGAATAGTGAGAATCGGTATTTATCGGCGAAAGCCGGTAACAGGATTGTGCAATAAGTCCGCCATCCGCCTTTGTGCGGTGGGTTCGCCCGAAAGGACGAAGGGTGCGGTGAAAAGCAATTCTGGCTTACGGGTGTACCGAGAGCTCGGCCAAGGGTCAAGGGGCGCAAGAAAGATTTATTCTTTCCCGCTCGCTGTTCCCGCAAAAAACTCCCAGCGTGGGAGTTTTTTGCTACACTTTGCCAGCTCTTCAAATTCGGGTTAAGGTGGCGCCAAGGGTACAAAGCTCTGGCCTCGGGGCAATCGCTCGCCACGGGGGCAATTACCGGGCAACAGCGGGTTGATCCTCTCGGCATTTGGCTCCCGAATTAAAACCTTCGCAAACCCCGAAGGAGAACAAGTTCCCTACGGGGCATGCTTTTGAAATTATTTTGCCGAATCTGATACACAAATCCAAGAAGCGAAATCTGAAATGATGCGCCCCGCCACTATTTTTCTGGGGCAAAGGAGGCGGGGCGATGGACTCGCCCGCGCGGAGGAGGGGTCTGGGGAGGAATCCGCGCGGGCTTATCAGGAGTTATTGTGTAACCACAACGCTCCCAGTCATATAAGGATGGATGGCGCAGTGATAGTCAAATGTTCCAGTGCCATTGAATGTAAAACTGTATGTCCCGCCACTGTTTAAGGTTCCGCTAGCAGGGCCACCATTATTCCCAGTCACAGTGTGAGGAGCAGAATCTTTATTTGTCCAAACTACTGTATCACCCTTTTTCACATTTATAGATTTTTGATTGAAGGCAAAGCCTTGGATTGAAACATTATATGTTGTCGGTGTGACTACTGGTGCTTGTGATGCAGGCGGTTGTTGAGACGGCTGTACTGTGGCTGACGGCTGGTTGATCGGCTGTTGGGCTGTTTGTTGATTTGACGTTTGAGGAACTGGTTGCGTCGGTTGATAAGCACCTCTTAAAAGGAAGTATCCGCCCACAAGAACGACTGCGACGATAACAACTGCAAGAATAGTTTTGTTCATATTAGTTTATTTATTGATTAAAGTTAATAAATTATTCTATTTTCGAAGACTGACCTATCGACCTATTAAAATCTTTTGACTTTAGTACTTTTATTATAGCATCTTGGAATCATTAAAACTAGCCTGTGGGAGTTTACTTGAATAATACCCCAAAATGAATGCAAGTGTATGGACAATGCCGAACGCAAAACCAGTCCCAAAAAGTCCCATTCCCAAAAAAGTTAGTCCTCCTAAAGAAATGCCAAAAGGGTAATAATCAAATATCAAAGGAAAAATATTATAATACATACCCCACAGAGACGAAACAACAATTCCAGCGATAGCCACTTTTATAAATTCTTTTTTACTTACATTAATAAAAGAAAGGAATAATATTGAAAACATAAAATACAGAGTTAGTTTTGCCAAAAAGTATGGAGTTGTCTCCATTGGACTTGAGAATAACAGATGAGAAAAATAATCAATAACATAAACACCCACTAATGAAATTATTACCGCACCCACTACTATTTTAAAATAATTTTTCTTCATA
>JACQBP010000034.1 GCA_016194445.1 Candidatus Liptonbacteria bacterium
CGGCGGTGGCGGGAGATCCAACTTCTTTTTCTAGTTTCGGTGGTTTCGGGTTGGCTTGGTTTTTCACTAGCCGCCGCTGTGGCTGGAGTTTCAGTTTTTGGCTGTGTTTGAGGAGTTTCATCTAGAGCCAGTCCACCCAATAATTCTTTGACTTCATTTAATTTATTTTGTGCTTTGATAATAGTAGAGGAGGTGATGACTTCGGCTTGTTCGGCGGTTATTTTCCCGGCTTCGAGGAGTTCCCTTTGAGTCCGAAGATCGCGGATTGAATTTTCAAGAGTTTGGGTGACTCCTCTGATTTCAGTTTCAGCTCTAAACGTTGCTTCAGTTCTTAATTGTTTTTCTAGATTAGTTAAGTTTTGGTTGAGGGAGGTTAAGATTACTGCGAATGAACTTTCGGCTTGGTTGATGCTTGCGATGATCGCTTCTTCTCTGGTTTTTTCTGGTTTCGATGGTTGTTCGGCTACGAGTGGGGGCAGAGTTTCCGGCGTGGGTGGAGCTTCAGCTGGTTCAGGACGAGCGGCGCCAGGGAGACGAACATATCTACCGGTTTTTTGAGCGGCTGGCGCTGGGGTGTCGGTCGGGGAGGCCAGAGTTTCTTTGTTTTCCTTCTTGCTCGGGGCCGGTTCGGGTGTTTTGGGAGCGGCGGTTCTGGTTGGTTTGATTCCGATCCGCTGTTTTAGATCGTCAATAGTCCAGTTGACTTCTCGTCGGTTCTTGCGCCAGGGGCCGACGACGCCTAATTTTTGAAGGCGAGCGATGAGGTCATCGGCTTCGGCGGTATTCACGTTGAGGTATCTTTCGAGCATGGCCGGGGTGGCGTCTTTTCTCATAATGACGTGCTGGGCGGCGGCTTGAAGTCTGGGGTCGAGAAGTTCGTTGGTGGGCGGTTGCGCTTCTGGCGCTTGGGGAGTGCCAGTTTTACTTTCGAGAGACGGCGATACGGGACTTTCTGCCGGTTCTGCTTGGTCGAGAATTTGAGAGCCGCTTTCGGGTCGAGAGATGGTTTCTTCTTTGGGGATTGGCGGGGCTTTCGCGGGGAATTCGTCTTCGGCTTCAGACCTTCTTGGTTTCCTCTCTTTTCTTATTTTCTCAACTCCTCCGGGTTTCAAACCAAAATCTTCTGGAATGGATCCTTTTTCTCTATCTGGATCTCGATCTGGGGTGGGTTTTGGAAGTTCTTCTTTCATGTTTTTTTTATCTTAATTTAAGTTTCCCCTTTTTGAGTTGAATGTTAGGTTTCTATAGTTTACATTGTAACTAATGGCTGATCCAAAAACAAACGAAGTTCAGCTGAAAGTGGAGAGGTTGCGCCGGGAGGGGGAGGAGAGGGCGGCGGAAAAGCTGGCCAAGGCGAGTGGGCTTCCCTATTTAGATTTAACCAAAACCCCCACCTCGCTTGAGGCGGTCAAGTTGATTCCGGAAGAAAAAGCCAAAGCGGCGCAAGTGGTGGCGGTGGAACTGCGGGTGCGCAAGGTGGCTTTGGCGGCGCTCGACCCGAAATCGAAGGCCACGCAAGAAACGATTAAGGAGTTAGAGGGTCGGAAGTATCAAGTGAGGGTGTTTGTGGCTTCGCTTTCGGGCATCAAGCAAGCCTGGCATTTTTATCAGTTTGTCCCGAAAAAAGCGGAGGATATTACGGGTAAAGTCGGCATCGAGAAGGAACGTTTTGAAGAGCTCACTAAACGCTGGGCGACTTTGGACGATTTTAAAAAGCAGATGGAGGCGGGGTTGCTCGTCGAGGCGAAGACCAGCGATATTTTGCAGATGATTTTAGCGGAGGCGCTCGCGGTGAAGGCTTCGGACGTGCACTTTGAATCGGAGGAAGGGCAAGTCAGGGTGCGCTTCCGGATGGACGGGATTCTCCACGACGCCTTGAGCAATTTTTCAAAAAAACATTACGAGAAATTAATTTCAAGAATCAAGTTGCTGGCGGCGATGAAAATTAACGTGAGAGGAACGCCTCAGGATGGGCGGTTTACGATTAGTCTCACTAATAAAGATATCGAGATCAGAGTTTCGATTATCCCTTCGGAATTTGGCGAGACGATCGTGATGAGAATTCTGGATCCGGACTCGATTGGAGTCAAACTGCCAGAGTTGGGGCTTCGAGAAGACGATCTGGCTTTAGTCTATCATCAACTTGAGAAACCCAACGGTTTGGTTTTGAACACGGGGCCAACTGGTTCCGGGAAAACCACCACGCTTTACGCTTTTTTACGCCAGATTTCTAACCCGGAGAAAAAAATTATTACAATTGAAGACCCGATTGAGTATAAAGTGCCGGGGATTGAGCAAACCCAAGTGGACCCGAGCGCCAACTACACTTTTGTGAAGGGACTCCGAGCGATTGTGCGCCAGGACCCGGATGTGATTTTGGTGGGTGAGATTCGGGATTTGGAGACGGCCGAGATTGCGATGCAAGCGGCCTTAACTGGGCACGTGGTTTTTTCCACGCTTCACACCAACGACGCGGTGGGAGCGGTGCCGCGGCTGGTGGATTTGGGAGTGAAGACCGCGACCATCGGGCCGGCGTTAAGTTTAGTGATCGCGCAACGGCTCGTGAGAAGACTTTGCAGTGATTGCAAAAAAGAAGTTGAGGTGACAAAAGAGATGGAGGGTAAAATTAAAAAGTTTATAGAGAAGTTACCGTCGCGGGTCGATCGGCGAACTTTTGAAGATTTTAAATTATACCAACCGGGCAGTTGCAACACTTGCAACCATTTTGGTTATACGGGGCGAGTGGGAATCTTTGAATTTTTGGAGACGGGATCGAAGTTCGAGGAGGTGATTTTGAAGGAAGCGTCGGAGGTGGCGCTCAAACGGCTAGCCAAAGAGCAGGAGATGGTCAGTATGCAACAAGATGGAGTTTTGAAAGCGCTCCAGGGCGTGACCACGCTTGACGAAGTGAAGAACGTGACGGGGCCGATTGAGTGGCCTCAATAAGTTACTCATCAAAAACTTTACTTTCCTCAACCTCGAATTATCCGCTCCGGCGGCGGATAATCCTGTCCTCGCTCGGCGATCCCTCTCTTTTGATTCCGCCAAAAGTGAGGGAACCAAGCTCGCCGACTGCGGGGTTTCGGAAAGCAAAGTTTTTAAATTGAAGCCGTAACTTCCGAGCCGCTAGTAAAGTGATAGGTTTGAGTAAGTAGTTGCTTTAAATCTGGGGGCAAGCTCTCGAAGAGAGGCAATAGACTCTTTCAAAAATATTTTAAAAGAGGTTAGAATTATTCCGAGGATAGACTTCGTGCGAAACCAAGCCGTCCTAAGCTAGGAATAAATCCGATGCCCCCAGGTTTAAAGCAGCTATGCTAAAGCGCTAATAGGCTAGCATAAGTTTTTATGTTTGTCAAGGGATGGCTTTTTATTCCAAAAAGAGTCTATATTTATATTAAATGAAAACAGGCGTGTCAAATTCAATTAAAGTTGCGGAAGACACGACGATTGACCAAGCTCTCCGGCCGATGGATTGGGCCGATTATGTGGGCCAAGATCGGGTCAAGAGCAATTTGCGCATAATAATGGATGCGGCTAAAAAGAGAGGCGAGTCGGTGGATCAC
>JACQBP010000036.1 GCA_016194445.1 Candidatus Liptonbacteria bacterium
AGCTTTTGGCGTTTCCGAGAGCTTTTCAAAACCCATTCCACATCTGCATGCGAAAATAATTTTAGAGTTTCTCGCTCCGGATTAAAAAAGGAGGCGGAGTGAGCGGGAAGGGGGAGGAAAGGAAAAGCGCGCGTTCGGGTGAACGCGCGCTCTATGATTGCGGTGGCCGGTTTAGGTGGCCAAACCGGGAAAGTTCTCGACGGCCAGATTGTCGTTGTGGATAACGTCGTCCTTGTCGAAGGGTTTGTTGCTGAAACAGATCATCTCTGCTTCAGGGTCCAAGTAGAAGGTGTGGCCTTCATTCGGTTTCAGGTGAATCACTATCCCTGCGTGGAGGGGAGTTCTCGTGGCTTCACCAACAACATTGCCCTTTTTGTCCAGTAGGGCATGGAGGAGGTAACCACCACCCCTCAAGATGACGAAGGTTTCTTCTTTTTCGCCATGGGCGTGTTTTCCCAAAGGTCCACTTTGGACCTCAACCTCATCGAACCATTGGACAGAGAACCCCCCCTCATCTGAACTGGCCTCTCGGATTCTTCGTCTCGGATCTTTGTGAACGAACTCGAGTTCTGCGGTGATCAAGGCTTACCTCCTCGCAGATAATTCTGCGGTTTAGGGTTGTTCGGTTCGTTCGCTAATTAAAGCCAACACTTCGGCATAACGGGTGCCCAGGGCCTTCTTGATGTCTCCTTCCGTGCGGTCTTCGGCGCCGGTGTGGAAGGCGATTTCCTCGCCGAACTCGCGGAGGAAGGTTATAAAAAAATCAAGATCGGCTGGATCCAGCAACTCTCTCGCTTCGTCGGATGGCAACATGTCGTACCGTTCGAGCACGCGCATGAAGTTGTTGTAGGTGCTTTTGAGTTTGTGTTCCTCGGTTGAGGTGTAGCCGAACGGAAACTTGGGGTCGTAGGCGGCATAGGACATGCCACTGTGAGCGGCGATGGCCAGAATGCCGCTGGGACTGAAGCGGTCGATTTTGTCGGCAATCCGGAGGGCAACTAATAGTGTGGAATCTCCCGGTTCATCGTCTTTTTTACTGTGTTCGAGGACGGCTTTCGTGATTCTCTTGCGCGCTTCTCTTTCGAAAGGGCTTTTATCAAGAAAGGACAAGCAAACCGATTCGAGGCCCACGGCTTTGACGCGATCCCGGAAGCCGGAGGCGCGGTCGAGGTTGTGGAGCCAAGCGGCCGCTTCGAACTCGTCCATGTCGAAGGAAACGACGCGGTGAATTCTGTCTTTGGCGAGCGAGATTAACTGTTTCACGTGCGTGAAGTCGTGGCCCCCAAAGACTTTCGGCGGGATGTACTCTGAGGTAAGGGCGCTTTCTAGTTGATCTAAGAAAGCCCTCATTTCAGTTGTTGACACTTTGCACCTCCTTGCGGATTATTCCGCGGTTTCGTTACTGGTTATCTGTTGCTGCCGCTGTATTTAAATGTCAAAAAACGCTCCTTAAAGAGCGTCTGGATTCTATTACTAAAGCTTTATTAAGTCAAGGAAAAAAAGTCGGAGCGCACGAATGTGGGAATGCGCGAGCGCGGTGGAAGTTTAAACCAGGAGGCCGATTTTTTTCTTAACTTCGGAGATTTTTTTGTCGGCGATTTTGGAAGCCTTGGTGGCGCCTTTGTTTAGAGTAGCCACTAGGGTTTGGGGTTTAGCTAATAGGGCTTTTTTCTTTTGGCGGTAGCTAGTAAAGTGGCTGACAACTAAATCGGCGAGCGAAGATTTGAATTCGGAGTAGGATTTGTTGGCGAAAGCCCGTTCGAGTTGATCGATGGATCGATGATCGAGGGAGGAGTAGATTTTTAAAAGATTGGAGATGGCGGGTTTTTTAGATGGATCGAATTTGATAGCGCTATCGGAGTCGGTCACCGCGCGCTTGATTTTGGATTCGATCACGGCGGGCGAGTCGTCGAGGAATAAACAAGTTTCGGGTTTGGACTTGGACATTTTTTTTATTGGATCGCCTAAGCTCATCACGCGCGGAGTGTCGGTGTGTAACCCTTGGGGTTCGATAAAAGTTTTGCCAAATTTAGAATTAAATTTCCGAACTAAAGTTCGGGTGAGCTCTAGATGTTGATCTTGATCGTCGCCGGTCGGGACGAATTTGGCGTCGTATAAAATGATGTCCGCGGCCATCAAAGTGGGATATGTGAAGAGTCCGACATTAGTAGAGGTTGTAGGTTGTAGGTTGTAGGTTGTAGGCGAGGAGGTTTTGTCTTTATACTGCGTCATTCTTTCGAGCTCGCCCATTGGGGTAATAGTGTTCAGGATAAAGGCGAGTTCGGAATGGGCGGGGATTTGAGAGTGAGCGTAGATGACAGATTTTTTGGGACCTGGCCTGAGTGAAGTCGAAGGCTCGAGGCCGGCCGCTAAGTAGTCCGCGACTAGTTCTAAAATCTGTTCACGCTTTTTTTTCGGGTCGAACTTTTCAGTTAGCGAGTGTAAGTCGGCAACAAAGAAGAAGCACTCGTATTTACCGGAGTTTTGGAGGTCGACGAAATTTTTTAGAGCACCCAAATAGTTACCCAAGTGTAACTTACCTGAAGGTTGGATGCCGGAGAGGAGGCGGGGGCGGGGGATCGCTACGCTTGATCGATCGCTACGCTTGATCGATGATCGAGGTGTTTTATTCATTGAGAGACTTTTTTAAAGCGATGAGTTTGAAAAAGAGTTCGTCGAAGTTTTGATTAAGTTTATCGACAACTTCTTGTTTAATAAAACTAAGTTTGATTGCTATTGAAAGGGCCGACTTAGTTTCTATCAAAGAGCCAATCGCTGTATTTAGAAATCTTACAAAATCTTTCTTACTTCTGCCAGTCGAACCTTCAGCAATATTCAAAGATATAGAAACGACAGCTCTTTTTACTTGAGACGTTAGTCCAAAAACTTCTTCTTTAGGGAAATTTTTGGTGAGATTATAAACCTCCAAAACTAACTTTTCCGAAAGTTTGTAAACTTCTAGCTTCTCGAAGTTGTATTCCATTTGATGCTAACTTCGAACATTTCGATCTTCGATCAATTCGAACTCTATTAGACTTCGATGACCACCGGCAAAATCATCGGCCGGCGTTTGGTTTTAGTATATAAGAATTGGCCGACTTGGTCACGGATTAAAGTTTTTAAGTAGTCGGGTTCGAGGGGTTGGTAGTTGGGAAGACGAGAGATGATGCTCCGGACTTTTTTTCTGACCTCTTCTAGAACTTCCTGGTTTTCTTTGATGTAGATGAAACCACGAGAGATGATGTCGGGACTTTTGATGAGCCGAGAAGTTTTCTTTTCAAGAGCGAGGATGATCACCACCATACCTTCGTTCGCCAGGGCTTTGCGGTCGCGAAGCACGACTTCTTCGACGTCGCCGACGCCGAGGCCGTCAACCATCACATAGGAAGCCGGGATTTCTTCTTTAGTAATTTCAAAAGTGTCTTTGGTGATTTCGGCGACTTGGCCGTTGTCGAGCAAGAAAATATTTTTTCGCGGAATGCCCACTTCGACACCGGATTTGGCGTTCACTGAACGTTTGTAGAAGTAACCGTGGATCGGCGCGAGAAATTTCGGGTTCAAAAGTTTCATGGCTAACTTCAGGTCTTCTTTGGGGGCATGGCCGGAGGCGTGGATGTCGATGATGTCGGAGGCGAAGATCAAGGCGCCTTGGCGAGCAAGGTTGTCTTTCAGGTTTTGGACACTGAGTTCGTTGCCAGGAATCACGGAAGCGGAGAACATGACAGTATCGCCGGGTTTGATGCGGATGAAGCGATGTTCGCCGTTAATAATTTTCCTGAGAGATGCGTTGGACTCACCTTGAGCCCCAGTCGAGAGAATCAAAATTTTATTGTCTTTGTACTTGTGGATTTCTTCGACGGGGATAATAGTGCCCGGCTCGCATTTAATAAAGCCGAGGCGCTTGGCGATTTCAACGTTAGCTTTCATCGAGTAGCCGGAGAGGGCGACAATCCGGCCGAGTTTTTCGGCAATTTTGATGACCTCGCCAATACGCGTGAGGACAGAGGCAAACATAGCGACGATGATGCGGCCTTCAGCGCTACCAATTAATTCTTCTAAGTTTTTTTCAACAGTGCGCTCGGATTCGGATTTGCCTTGCCGGTCGGCGTTGGTGCTTTCAACGGTAAACATCAAGACGCCATCTTTCCCGATGCGGGTCATAGTTTCAACGTCGAGGGGAGTTCCGTCTACATCGTATTCGATTTTGAAGTCGCCTAAATTAACAACATTGCCGACTGGAGTTTTCAGGTTGATGGCGGTGGATTCGGGAATAGTGTGAGCAATGCCAAAGAATTCGGCTTCGAAGTGATTGGAAAGTTTTATCTTGTCGCCATTTTTGACCGTGATGATATTCATCTTGGCGCGATTGGGAAAATCTTCTTGGCGCTTTTCGATGATAGCTTTGGTAATCGAGGTGGTGTAGATGGGCGGATTGCCGAGCTTGTCCATCACATACGGAATCGCGCCGATGTGGTCGTAGTGGCCGTGAGTGATGATGAGCGCGTGGACGTTGGCTTTCTTGGCTTCCAAGTAGCTGACATTGGGAATAATAAAGTCGATGCCGGGGGTTTCTTCGACAGGGAACATAAGACCGGCGTCGATCACCACGATTTCGTTTTGATATTCAAAAAACATCATATTCAAGCCGATTTCTTCCAAGCCGCCAACGGGAACGAAGCGAAGTTTGCCGGACTTGCTCAAATCTTGAGTGTGTTTGGCGGGGAGATGTTTTGAGAGAGGCGAACGTGTGGTTTTGTGAGTTTGTTCGCCAGCGCGAAAGACGCGCCGCGGGGACGGGGCGGATTCTTTTTTCTGATCAGGAGCAGGTCTGACTCTTGACCGCGATGGGGGATATTTTTTTATCATTTGTTTTTTATTTACCCTCCAAAATTTTACAAGTAAAACTTAGGAGGGCGAGCGAATTTACTTGCATGTTTATTTTTTTTGAGACTTTATTTTATTTGTTGTGGTGCTGGAGAGGACCCCAAACAAAAATAAATTTTTGTACGGGGCAGGGAGTCTCACTCCTGTGTCTCTATTTTACCAAGCTCGCACCTATTTTCAAAATCGCTGATTGAATCAGCCCCACCACCGCTCGCAAAGCTCGCGTGCCAAGCAAAAACATTTTCTTTACATTTTTTGATTTCGCACGCCACCCCCTATTTTTTCA
>JACQBP010000009.1 GCA_016194445.1 Candidatus Liptonbacteria bacterium
GGCACTTACCCGTTCGTCACCTCGGCTGACTGCAGTTTAAATGGGCTGGCTCGGAACGCTGGAGTCGAAAAAAGCGATCTGGCTTTCACCCTCGCTGTGACCAAAGCGCCCTACATGACTCGCGTCGGCCACGGACCTTTCACCACTGAACTTGGCGGCGTCGCGTCGGACGACTGGTGTAACAATCCTGTCGTCAACCGGGCGTTTGAAGAGGAAAAGTTTCCTGATCGTTCCATCAACAGTGAGGATGATTTTTACCAAGGTATCGCGATCCGTCGCGCTGGAGGTGAGTTCGGAACCACGACCCAGCGTCCGCGTCGCGTGGGTTGGCTCGATCTGCCGCTCTTACGGTATGCCGCTCGGTTTACCGGCCGAGACTTGATCCTCACCAAGGTTGATGTTTTAGATGAGTGTGAAGTGATCAAGATCTGCTCGAGCCACCGCTACGATGGTCCCGATTATCGAGTCGGGGAGCGTACCTTAAAAAGCGGCGACATTTTCCAAGTCGCCATCCCCGATCCCGAGGTTTTGAATCACTGCCGACCCATCTATCACGAAATGCCGGGTTGGCTGTGTTCCACAAGAGGGATCACCTGCAAGGCCGATCTCCCCGAGAAGCTCGTCGCCATCATTCGATTTATCGAAAGAGAAGCGGACGTTTCTGTAAAAGCCGTTTCTCTCGGTCCCGGCCGCTCCGAAGTTGTGGTGATGTAAAAGAAGTCCTAACATTCTCCGAAGAGGAGACAAAGCCCACGAGCCACCATCGGTTTGTGGGCTTTCTTTATTTAAAATGTAACTCGCTCTAGAACCATCTCCTTAAGAGGGAGCTGCTCTACCAGCTGAGCTATGGGTGCACGAAACAGACAAATTGGTATTAAGTTGTTTGTATTTTCAATGAGCGACTCTCGAAGCGAAGCAGAGGGAGCTGCTCTGCCAACTGCCTGCCCGCCGAAGTTTTGACGAAGGTGGGAGCTAACGAGGCAATTTTTGTCGGGGACAGCTGAGTTAACGAGGCATTATTTTATGTTGGTTTTAGGGATGTGGATAAGTTATCCCCCCAACCCTTTCATTAGTAGTATAATTTAAACCAAAGGAGATGAACAAGCAAACTATTTTTATCGCCATTTTTTTGATCATTTTGGTCGGCGGCGTTGTCACTTGGTTTGCTTTATCTAGTAAAAAAAGCGAAGCGCCTGCAGTTCCAACTGCCCAAAACCTTAACCAACCAGCGCCTACCGCCGGCAGTTTAGGCTCGGAAATTTCGGAAAAAGTTCAAAACCCCATCAAAGATAAACTCCCATCGACTGCCCCAGTTGGCGGCGTGAACCCCCTAGGTGGCGCGTATCAAAATCCCTTCGGACGCTAGGGTAACATTCGTATATTCGTAATGAATTCGTATTCCGTAGCGACTACTATGAAAAACTTCAAAAAAATCCTCCCTCTTCTGATTCTTTTCCTCGGCACCGCTCTCGGCTTCACCGTTTTAGCTCAAACTGACACAGTGAGCCCCCCTCCGCCAACCTCCGCTCCTGACGGTAGTGTTGTTAAAAATATCACCTTTCCCATCATCGAACTTGGAAATTGCGGTAGTAAAGAAGAGTGTCGAAATTTTTGCAATCAACCTGAAAATATTACTGCCTGCGTGGCTTTTGCCAAAAGCCATGGCTTGATGAATCAGGACGAGGCCACTCGCGCCGAAAAGTTTGGCCAAAAAATTAAAGGCGGTCAGGGCCCCGGCAGCTGCACCGACGCCGAAAGCTGTAAAAATTTTTGCAGCACCGTCGCGAACCTGGATGTTTGCACCGCCTGGGCGGAAAAAAATGGCATCAAAGATGACCACTTCACCGAAGCCAAAAAAATTAACGGTTACCTCAAATCCGGCGGCCAGATGCCCGGCGGCTGCACCTCCAAAGAAACTTGCGAGTCCTATTGCGGCGACTTCAGTCATGCCGAAGAGTGTTTCGCTTTTGCCAAAAAAGTTGGTTTAAACAATCCCGGCGGCCCAAACGGTGAGGCGCCCAATCAGAAAATTTTAGAACTCATGAAAAGCGGTCAAACTCCAGGCGGCTGTCAGTCCAAAGACGCCTGCGAGGCCTATTGTCACGACCAAAACCATTTTGAAGAATGCGCCAACTTCGCTGAAAAAGCTGGCCTTGTGAAGCCCGAAGAAGCGGCCCTCATCAAAGCCACTGGTGGCAAAGGTCCCGGCGGTTGCGTTGGTGAGGCTTGCCGAACCTACTGCAACGACCAAACTCATCGCGATGAATGTTTCAAGTTCGCCGAAGATCACGGCTTGATTGCGTCCCAAGAGCTACAAAAAGCCAAAGAGGGGATGACTCGCATGCGCGCCGGGCTTGAAAACGCGCCCGCCGAAGTCCAAGCTTGTCTCAAAACCGAACTTGGAGACAGTGTTTTAAGCGACATCCAAAGCGGCCAGTTTACTCCCGGGCTTGAAATCGGCGATAAAGTTCGGAGTTGTTTTGAAAAATTCGGCGGCAAACACGATCCCACTGAAGTTTTAAAAAATGCCCCACCGGAAGTTTTAAGTTGTCTTAAAGACAAAGGCTTTGATCCCGATAAAATTAAAAACGGCAAGACAGAGTTTACTCCCGAGACCGGCGACACTTTTCGAGTTTGTTTTCAAGGTGCGGAGTTCAATCAAAAAGGTTTTAGTGAAAATGGGCCGGGCCAAAGTGGCTCGCCTGGACCGTCAGAAGGGCAACCCAACTTCACCAATTTTCTCAAAAACGCTCCGAGCGGGTTAACGGATTGTTTCCAAAATGCCTTAGGTGATGATTTCGAAAAATTAAAGTCCGGCGAACTAAAACCTACACCAGACTTGGAACCCAAACTCAAAACTTGCTTCACGCAATTTCGTCCGCCCATGATGGGCCAAGGCGCCTCTAGTCCCGGTGCAAGCAATACAATGCCGCCAATGATGCCACCCGACTCTTTAATGCACAGCAACCTACCACCCGCGGCCGAAAGCTGTCTTAAATCGGCCTTAGGCAACACCGACTTCGAACGTCTCAAAAACGGCGAACTTAAAACCTCTGAAGTCAAAGACAAAATTAGCGGCTGCTTTAATAATTTTGGTGGCGAAGGCAAAAACCCCACCGGTCCTGCGATGCCGATGATGCCAGGAGGCGCTGGCCCGGGTCCTCGCACCGGCGCCTTTCCTGAAGCCGTAGCCGCTTGTCTTAAGGGTAAACTGAGCGAAGATCAAGTTGCGAAACTAATGAGTGGCAATCAGCCGGACGCGTCCGTTCAAGAAGTGGTCAAAGCTTGTTTCTCCAACTTCACTCCGCCGCCCTCCGATTTTAACCGCGGTGGTTCTTCCTCTGACAGTTTTCCCAATTCTAACTTTGGTGATCGACCACCGACTGGCAACTTTATCCCGCCTCAAGGAGGTTCTCAAAACGGCTTCCATCCTCCCGAAGGGTCAATGCCTCCCCCCGGCGGCTTCCCCGGAGGTTTCACGCCTCCTCCCGGCTTTATTCCACCAACTAACGGTCAATTCCCAGGTGGCTCTACGCCTCCAGGCGGCACTCCTCCCCCGAGCGGCTCGCTCTATCACCCTTCGCTCTTGAGCGTTATACTTAGCCCCTTTGTTAATTTATTCTTTCGTTAGAAAATTTTTCTCCTTCGATTAAAAACTCCGCAATTATGAACAGTAGCGACGTCAACCCACCTCCGATCCCACTCTCGAATCAACCCAAGCTTCCTTCTCCATCGGCTCTATTAAAAGAAACCTGGGAAAATTATTCTCGGAACTGGAAAACCTATATCGGCATAGTTCTTGTTCCGTTGATTCTTACACTGTTGACCTCGTTCTTATTGAAAAGGGGGACAATTGTCATACTTATCGTTTTAGCTATCTTAATTTTTCTTCTGGACTATTTCGCTATCTTTGCTCTCTTGATTGCTATTTCCGAATCTGGCGCTTCTCCTTCAGTCAGTAGATCGTATCAAAAAGCTCTTTCCCTCTTCTTCCCTTTTGCCTGGATGAATTTTATCGCGAGCTTTACTATTTTTGGCGGAGCCATTCTTCTCTTTGTTCCGGGCATCATCCTCTCCATTTTTTGAGCCTGTCGACTTATGTCTTCTTTAACGAAGAAAAGAGAGGCCTGAAAGCGCTCGTATCGAGCTGGTGCTACGTCAAAAATTATGGCTGGGCTGTCTTTGGCAGACTCCTGTTCTTGTGGGTTTTAACCATTCCGATCTATTTACTGCTCGGATTATTTGGCAAGGGCTCCGGCGCTTCCCTGATTCAAAGCGCGGTGAGTTTATTTATCGTTGTCCCGCTGTCTTTAATCTACCCTTACCATCTTTATCTCTCGTTGAAAGCCGCTAAACCTCCCCTAAGCGAAGAAGAAGAATCCAAAATCAAAAAAAGAATCACCCTTTTTATCGCCATCGGCGCGGTTGCTCTCGTACTTATCTTAGTCTTTGCGGGATCTCTGGCTGTTAAGTTCATTCAAAAAATTTCTCAATTTAGGAACTCGTAGTCCCTACTTTAATATAAAAAGTTCGCTATTGAAGTGTGCACCCCAGGGGTGAAGAATAAAGCGAATTTTCAAAGATATTCTGACCGCTTGAATATACTTCAAGATTATCACTAGTACGAAAAAAAGTCCAAATGGGAGGCTTCAACCGATTCAATTGAATAGATTCTGATTACGCCAGACAAACTGAGTAGCTGGATATCCACAGCGCAAGAAGTCTTAAGTGTGCTAAACTTAAACAATGATGGATGACACATCTCAGGGAGGAGCTCCTCAAATCGTTTCTGATTCAAAACCGAAAGGGCGATTTCATCGTTTGGTGCAACAACCCTGGTTTTGGTTGGTAGTGTTTGCCTTCTTCTCCGTTTTTGGACCTTTTCACCTATTCTCGATGCTTTTTGTACCCATAAGTATATGGTTTGGCTTTTGGCTGGGCAGGGCAATTGCTAGTGGCCTCTCGGCCGCCCTCTACATTATTGGTTTTGTGTTGGCAACGCGCTACATTCCAAGATTGAACTCTATGAGAACAAGAATCTTCGCAAGTATTGGTGTTTTGTTTCTCCTTGCTACTCTCGCAGACCTCATTATTACGCATCGCTTCCAAACTATTCTCTTGTTCATTGATTCAGTGTTTGGTACGACACTGGGATAATACTTCTTGCATTGTTCTCGGAGTCCGCATTGCCAGTAGCAGGCAATCTAGCGTTGACATCAAAAACGTTGTTTTGTGTGTGCCTCCGGAGGGAATTTCACCCGCCCAAGTTTTATTCCATAAAATTTAGGCGGGCAAGCCCCCACTTACTGGCTTCCCTGCCTGCCGGCAGGCAGGGAAGCCAGTTGTGATATCTTCACCCTCCCACCTTTTTGCGTCCTCGGCAGGACTTGAACCCGCAACCTCCTGGTTCGAAGCCAGGCGCTCTATCCAGTTGAGCTACGAGGACACCTATCGATTTGCGTTTACCCTCCCAAGTTTTACTCTGCAAAATTTAGGAGGGTTAATTCGCGATTACTCTAACCGAATTCTAACTAATTTCGCATTCTTTGGCAAAAAGATTAAAATATTACAATGAACGTCAACATCTTATTTTTAATTTTCCAACTCTGCGTCCTAATTTTTTCTGTTATGATCCACGAAATCTCGCATGGCTTTGTGGCGGAGAAACTTGGCGACCCGACTGCTCGGCTGGCCGGTCGACTAACTTTAAATCCTCTTCGCCATATTGATCTTTTCGGTTCGATTATCTTGCCTCTCGTGCTTTTCCTCGGCCACTCACCCGTGGTCTTGGGTTGGGCCAAACCCGTCCCTTATAATCCTTTCAATCTTCGTAAAGACTTCAAGTATGGTCCTCTCAAAGTTGCCCTCGCCGGCCCGATTTCAAACATTTTGATCTTATTAATTTTAGGCGGTGGCGCTCGGATTGCCTTTAGTTACTTGAGTCCGGCGCTCGTCAGCCTCTTTGCTTTCGTGGCTTTTCTGAATGTGTCGCTGGCTGTTTTCAATCTACTGCCCATTCCTCCTCTCGACGGGTCAAAAATTTTACCCCTTCTTTTCCCAAAAATAGCTTTTAATATTGAAAGGTTTGGTTTTTACGGCATCTTTTTTGTCTTTATCTTCCTTATGTTTTTTTCCAAAGTCATTGCGGTCATCACGACCTATATTTTTGTCTTAGTTTCGGGCCCCCAAGTCGCCACCCATATGTTCCAATTCTTTAACACCCTTTCTAGATAATTAATTCCTCGGCAGTTGATAAATCTTACAATCCAGTTGACATATCGTTTTTATTCCCTTAATATTTAAACCAATGTCCTAAACAAGGCTCTGCTGAAAAGTGTGCGCCGAACTGCCCTAAGGACAGTTCATTTTTTAATTTTTTTCTATACTAACTAAAACCTACAACCTAACACCTATAACCTAGTTAAAATGCCCACCATCCATCAACTCATTAAGAAAGGCAGAAAAAGCCAAAAGGCCAAGAGCAAATCTCCTGCCCTGGCTTATTATTTTAATACTCTTAAAAATAAACCCGTTGGTTCGTCCTCTCCCTTTAAGAGGGGAGTTTGCCTTAAAGTTTTTACCACCACGCCCAAAAAACCCAACTCCGCTCTCCGGAAAGTCTGCCGAGTCAGATTAACCAACGGCGCCGAAGTCACCGCCTATATTCCCGGCGAAGGCCACAACCTCCAAGAACACTCCGTGGTCGTCATTCGCGGTGGTCGCGTTAAGGACTTGCCGGGTGTCCGCTATCACGTCGTCCGCGGCATTTTGGATACGACCGGCGTTGAAGGCAGGAAACAGCAAAGATCAAAATACGGCACCAAACTTCCGAAATCTAAATAACACCCCCATCTGTATATTCGTAAAACATTCGTATTTCGTAGCTAAATTATGCGTAAAAAAAGAGTTTACAAAAAATATCTGGAGCCTGATTTTAATTATAACCGCGTCGACTTCGGCCGTTTTATTAATTACCTCATGAAAGAAGGTAAAAAATCCGTCGCCACTAAAATTTTTTACACCGCTTTTGAAAAAGTTAAAAAAGAAACTAGCCAAGATCCCATTCTCGTTTTCGAAAAGGCGATTCAAAACGTCTCTCCTGTTCTCGAGGTTGTCTCGCGTCGTGTCGGTGGCGCTAACTACCAAGTGCCTCAAGAAGTCAGTCCCGCCCGCCGGTTCATTTTGGCCACGCGGTGGCTGATTGCGGCCGCGAGAGCCCGAAAAGGTATTCCTATGAATAGTCGCTTAGCGGCGGAGATTATTGCCGCTTCGAAAGGTGAAGGCGCCTCTATCAAAAAGAAACAGGACACCCACCGCATGGCCGAGGCAAACAGGGCATTTGCGCACTTTGCGCGGAGGCCATCAAAATAGGTAAGGCGAATGAAAAAATAAAATATCAAAATTAAAAATTTTGGTTGTTTGAAGTTTTATGCTTAAAAACTTCAAACTTCGTAAATTTTTATCTTTAAACTTTTAACTTAAAATGCCCCGTAAGTACCCAATCGAAAAAATCAGAAATATCGGCATTATTGCCCACATCGATGCCGGCAAAACCACCGTTTCCGAGCGGGTGCTTTTTTATACCGGCGTCTCCCATAAAATCGGCGAAGTTCACACCGGGGATACCGTGATGGACTGGATGGAACAAGAACGCGAACGGGGGATCACCATTACCTCTGCCGCCACTACCGCTTTTTGGATTCCGACCTACCGCAAAGGCGACAAAAATTTCGAACATTGCATCAACTTGATAGACACTCCCGGCCACATCGACTTCACGGTGGAAGTGAAAAGATCTCTCCGTGTTTTAGACGGCGCCGTGGTGGTTTTTGACGGCGTGGCTGGTGTGGAGCCCCAATCCGAAACCAACTGGCACTACGCCGATGAATACAACGTGCCCCGCCTTTGCTTTATTAATAAACTCGATCGGTTAGGCGCTAGTTTCGAAAAAAGTTTTGCCTCCATCCATGAGCAACTTACGCCCAACGCCGTTTTGATCCAACTGCCCATTGGCGCCGAGTCCAATTTTTCCGGCCTCGTTGATTTGATCGAAAAGAAAGCTTTTGAATCTCAAGGCGACCATGGTGAACGGATCGTCGAAATTCCCATCCCCTCTAATTTAGAAAATTCAGTCGAAACGTTGCGGCATCACTTAATCGAAAAAATCGTCGAGTGTGACGATGTTTTAATGCATGCCTATCTTGAAGGGCAAGAAATTAAAACTGAAGATTTAAAACGAATTTTGAGACAAGCCACTATCGAAAATAAAATCGTGCCCGTTCTGTGCGGCTCCGCGCTTAAAAATAAAGGGGTTCAGTTTGTTCTGGATGCTGTGGTCGATTATCTGCCTTCGCCTCTCGATATGCCGCCGGTCAAAGGTATCCATCCGAAAACCCAAGAAGAAATTACTCGGGAACCCAAGGACGACGTGCCCTTCACTGCCCTCGCTTTCAAAATCGCCGCCGACCCCTACGTCGGCACGCTCACCTACTTCCGAAATTATGCCGGTGTCTTAAAACGCGGCTCCTATATTCTTAACTCCGTCAAAAACGAGCAAGAACGCATTGGTCGGATTGTGAGAATGCACGCGAACCAGAGGGAAGAAGTCGAAGAAGTTTATGCGGGCGAGATCGCGGCTATTGTGGGTTTGAAAGACACCACGACCGGCGACACCTTGTGCGTCCCCGACTCCGCCATCGTTCTTGAAAAAATCATTTTCCCCGAACCCGTCATCGGTATTCGGATCGAACCTAAGACCAAAGTCGACCAAGAAAAAATGGGTTTGGCCCTAAGACGTTTAGCTGAAGAAGACCCAACCTTCCGGGTCAGCGGGGATCCTGAAACCGGCGAAACGATTATCTCCGGCATGGGCGAACTTCACTTAGAGATTATCGTGGATCGAATGAAGAGAGAATTCAGTGTTGACGCGAACGTCGGCCGGCCGCAGGTGGCTTACAAAGAAACCATCACCGCCGAAGCCGAAGCCGAAGGCAAGTATATCCGCCAGTCCGGCGGTCGCGGTCAGTACGGTCACGTCTGGATCAAAATTTCGCCTCTCGAGAGAGGCCAGGGTTTTGTTTTCGTGGATGATATTCGAGGCGGTGATATTCCCAAAGAATTTATTCCCGCCGTCGAGAAGGGGATTAAAGAAGCTATCGACAAAGGGGTGGTGGCTCATTACCCGGTCGTGGATGTTGAAGTCAGTCTTTTTGATGGTTCTTACCACGATGTCGACTCCTCCGAAGCGGCCTTCAAAATCGCCGGCTCCATTGCTTTTCAAGAAGCGGCCAAGCTAGCCAAGCCGGTTATTCTGGAGCCGATTATGAAAACTCAAGTCCTTACCCCCGAACAGTTCCTCGGGGAAGTGACGGGTGACTTAAATTCCCGCCGCGGCAAAATCGAAGCTTTGAGTAATCGGGGTACGGTTAAAGTCATTGATTGTAAAGTGCCGCTTTCCGAAATGTTTGGTTACGCCACTCAAATCCGTTCCATGACTCAAGGTCGAGGATCTTTTACAATGGAATTTGACAGTTATGAGCCGGTTCCCAAGAACATTGAACAACTTATTATCGAAGGCAAGCGTAAATAATTATCAACTTGACATCTTAGCCGTAAAGCCTATAATTCAAAATTGTCATCAAATAAAAAAAACCAAGTCGAGTTTTAATGAGGTTATAGTTTTTAGGTGTTAGGTTGTAGATTCTTTAATCCACCCTAAAACCTAAAACCTCCAACCTAAAACCTAAATAAACATGGCAAAAGAAACTTTTGATCGTTCCAAGCCTCACGTCAACGTCGGCACCATCGGTCACGTTGATCATGGCAAAACTACTCTGACCGCGGCTATCACCCACGTTCTTTTTATGAAGGGTTTGGCCAAGAAAGAGGAAGGTGTTGATCAGATCGACAACGCCCCCGAAGAAAAAGCGCGTGGTATCACCATCGCTTTACATCACTCGGAATATGAATCCGAAAAGCGTCACTACGCGCACATCGACGCCCCCGGTCACGCCGACTACATTAAAAACATGATTACCGGCGCCGCCCAGATGGACGGCGCGGTTTTGGTGGTGGCGGCGACCGACGGCCCCATGCCTCAAACGCGTGAGCACATCTTACTGGCTTACCAAGTCGGTGTGCCGAAAATTATTGTCTTCTTGAACAAAGTGGATCAAGTTGACGACCCGGAACTGATCGATTTGGTTGAATCTGAAGTCCGCGAACTGTTAAAGAAATACAACTTCGACGGTGACGCCACTCCGGTTATCCGCGGCTCGGCCCTTAAAGCTTTAAACACCAAATCCGCCGACGACGCCGACGCTAAACCGATCTTGGATTTAGTTAAAGCTCTAGATGATTACATTCCTCAACCCGTTCGCGAGCTCGATAAACCCTTCCTGATGCCCATCGAAGACATCTTCTCAATTGAAGGCCGTGGCACTGTCGTGACCGGCCGCGCCGAACGCGGCAAAGTTAAGGTCAACGAAGAAGTGGAAATTGTTGGTTTGAAGCCGACTCAAAAGACCGTTGTCACCGGCATCGAAATGTTCAACAAGCTTTTAGACGAAGGCCAAGCTGGCGACAATGTCGGCGTCTTGCTTCGCGGGCTAAAGAAAGAAGACGTTGAACGCGGTCAGGTTGTGGCGAAGCCCGGTAGCATCACTCCTCACACTGATTTCGAAGCTGAAGTTTATATCTTAAGCAAAGAAGAGGGTGGCCGGCACACGCCTTTCTTTAAGGGTTATAAACCCCAATTCTATATTCGCACCACCGATGTCACCGGCGAAGTCACTCTCCCCGAAGGCACTGAAATGGTTATGCCTGGCGACACCATTAAATTCAATGTTAAGTTGATTGCTCCCGTCGCGCTTGAAGAAAAACAGCGTTTTGCCATTCGCGAAGGCGGCAAAACGGTTGGCGCCGGTGTCGTCACGAAAATTAACAAGTAAAAGGCTTTGTTCTAGGTGTAAATAATTGTTGCCCCGCCACGGCGAGGACAAAATTGTCATGTCCAAAAAGAAAGAAGTGGAACTTGTTCAAAAACTCAGACTGCGTATCCGCGGCTACGATCACAAGCTAGTTGATAATTCCGTTAAGCAAATTATCGATACCGCTTCTCGCCAGGATGCGAAAGTGGTCGGCCCGGTTCCGCTCCCGACTGAAATTAAAAAATACACCGTCAATCGCTCCACTTTCGTTCATAAGGATTCCCGTGAGCAGTTTGAACTGCGAATTCATAAACGGATGGTGGATATCTTGAATCCCAATCCGAAAATCATTGAGTCTTTGAGCAACTTAAATCTCCCCGCTGGAATAGATATTGAGATTAAGATGATTTAGGCCTACACCTATCACGCTTGAATTTGGTTCAAAAAGCAAACCGCGGCCGATTCAGAGAATCGGCCGCGTGTGATTTCGTGTCAAAGAGTTTTCAGCTAGCCGAAACGCCAGCGTTGACTCTTTCCACGAGCTGTTGGGAGGGTTTGAAGCGAACCGTTTTCATCCGGTTAGATGGTCGGAGAACCTTCTGCCTCGACTTAATGTCCATCACCATCGCTCCTTCGGGGTAGCGCTTGATCACAAACCCTCCGAAGCGAGGAATGCGAACCTCTTGATCGTTTTCAAGCGCTTCGCTGATAGTGCTAAGCACGGTGTTAACGATTTCACCGGCTTGGGTCCGGGTAATCGGCAACCGGCGGCTGGTGCCTGAGCGACCCCCCATCCGAAAGGTCATCCAAAAACTTTCCACCAACTCCTGTTTGTTCATACCTCTGCCTCCTCAAGATTGGTTTTCAAACAACTAAACTTCCTTCAATCACGAAGATGATAATTAATATCTACGAGGGTTGTCAAGGAAAGAATCCGAGCAAGAGCAACAAACTGATGTCGTGGTGGAGATTCCGATAGATCGGATTTTTCCAAACCCACATCAGCCCCGTAAGACCTTTGACCCAGTTCGCCTACAAGAACTCGCGGATTCGATTCGTGAACATGGAGTTCAGCAGGCGATTGTGGTCAGGGCCTTGGATCAAGACAAAGGCACCTATGAACTCGTGATGGGAGAGAGGCGTCTGCGCGCTTGCAAGCTTCTTCAGAAGGAAACTATTCCTGCGGTTGTCCGCAAAGAGATGGCGGACGAGGTTTCCCAGGAATTGGCCTTGATCGAGAACCTCCAGCGAGAAGATCTGACGCCAATTGACGAAGCCAGGGGGCTGTCTGATCTGGCCGATCTATATGGCGGCGACCTGAAAAAAGTCGCCGAGCGGGTAAGCAAAAGCCAGCTTCACGTCGAGGAAAGGATTGCTCTCCTCGGTTTGCCCGAAGAAGTCCAAGCACACATTGACCAGGGCCGCATCAATCTGGCTCAAGCCAAAGTGATCCTCGAGCTTGAGTCAAACGTTCAGATCGAAGCCGCCAATCGGGTGATCAAGCTGAATTTAACGGCGAACGAGCTCCGCGGCCGGATGCAACGCTTTCTTAAAAAAGAAGGAAGTGATACCGGGGGCCGCCAAAGTCAGCCAGGAAGTGTGACCTACAATCAGCTGACCTCCATTCTGGTGAAACTCTACGATGGTCTGGACAGCTACGACTTCTCGCTCTTGGGCGACCAGAACAAACGGACAACGCTGAAGAAGCAGATGACACTAGTGAGCCGCGTTCTCGAGACGGCTTTGAGCCAACTGGAATCCAATCGCATCCCTGAAGAGGAAAGTGAGGGGGCTGGCGAGCCGGATGAATCCCGCGAGCTTACCGGCCAAGGCGTCTAATTGAAATAGTGGCAAAGCAAAAGGGCAGATCTAATCGATCTGCCCTTCATGAACGCCTGGCTCTTAGTCAGGCGTTTTTAGTTCCTGGAATCAGCGCTCCCGAAATCAAGCCTCGGAGTCCCAGCTTAATATCTCTTAACTCAATGGCTTCATCAGTTAAGGAGCGCAGAATTCTCGCAAGTTCACTCCCCTCGCCGATAGTCCGAATCAAGGCTTCCACTTTCCTAATCCGATACTCGAGAGGAGGCAAAGGCGGCTTGGCATCACTTTTCGCTGGAGAGGAGGTAGAGGCCAAAACTATTCTGGGCCTTGGGCCAGCAGGCCCTTCCACCAGCCCTTCTTTTTCAAGAAGGTAGAGGATACGGCTGGCAATGGGTCGGCTCACGTGAAGGTGTTTAGCCAGGGGGTTGATACTGACATTTTCTCGGCCAGCAAGAAGACTGACGCGCGGGAGGGACCAACCGCCAGCCCGAATCTCTCCTATGCCCCTCTCCATCGGAGAGCTGTCTCTGATTCAAGAGAGAATCGGCATCACCTTTCGAAATCCGGAATTTTTGGCGAAAGCCTTTGTCCACCGCTCGTTTCTGAACGAAGCGAGGAGAAGCGATTTCGAAAGCAATGAACGGTTCGAATTCCTTGGCGACAAGGTACTCAACTTCGCTGTGGCTCAACATCTCTTCCGTCAGTTCCCTGATATGCAGGAAGGCAAACTCACGGCTCTTCAAGCGTCTTTGGTCAACACAAGGATGCTCGGGCAAGTTGCCGAAGAGCTCAACCTCGCCTCTTTCATAAGAATGAGTAGAGGAGAGCAAAAAACCTTCGACGACCAGAACAACAAAACCAGGAACTACATCGTGGGTAGCGCCTTCGAAGCTTTGATCTGCGCCATCTATATCGATCGCGGTCAGGGTACAGTAGAACTCTTTCTAGGAGAAGTGTTGTTCCCTAGACTCAAGGAGATCGTTGATAAGGAAACCTATATCGATCCCAAGAGTCACTTCCAGGAACTGGTTCAAGCCAAGTGTGGCATTACCCCTCACTACTCCATCATCGAAGAAGAGGGGCCGGCTCACGATAAATCTTTCGTGGCCGGAGCTTTTATCGGCGAGAACCTAGTGGGTCGAGGCGAAGGGTCGACTAAGTCAGAAGCCGAAACCAGAGCGGCTAGGATTGCTCTGGAAAAAGAGTTTGGAGTGAAGCTCCACGAAGGCCTCCTCTAAAACTCACAATAAAAAAGCCAGCCGATCTCAACCAGAGGTCGGCTGCTTTAATTTCAATTTGAACAATTCAGAAATTTAGCATATAAAGTTTATAGAGCAGCCAATGATTTTCATTGGCTGATTGACAATAACCTTTAAAAAAGAGTGAAAGGAGGTGTTATGGCTATCACTGGAGTGACAATCGCGAATCAAGATGGGCCAGAGTCGGAAGGTAAGTCATCTCACATTCTTCCCGGACAGCCCATCGAAGACTTGGGTTTTTCCGGCAGAATTTGTATGAGACTTTGGGCTGGCGGCATCGAAACCGTTCAAGGGCTCATCTCGAAAACCGAAAAACAACTCCTGGATCTTTTCGGCGCGAGGGAATTGGTTAGATCACAAGAAACAATCCAGGAGGTAAAACTTCGACTCACCCAGTTTGGCCTAACGCTGGCCCCTGAAAGAAAACTCTGTAAAAGAGAGGGAGAGCCAAAGAAGTCTCCACTCGAGATGGTCGTGGAGGAAATCGAGGAAAACGTCAGGGATTCCAACTGGCTCCTCAAACTTTACTTACAAGACATCCGAGAGTTCCGCCCACTTTCCATAGAGAAAATCATGGCGCTCTCGAGTGATCGCGAGGTAATTGGAGCTAAGCAAGTCCGTGACGAGTTGGTTGTCCATCATCTCCAAGCGGCCGTGACATTTTCACGGCGATTCTTGGGGCGGGGTGTGGATTACATGGACTTAATCCAAGAGGGCAATCTAGGGTTGATCATCGCCGGAGGTAGATTTAAATACCAACCCGGGGCTACCTTCCTTTCTTACGCCTACCCTTGGATGAAAAAGTGTATTCTCTCGGCGATCTACGACCACGGCAGCACCGTCCGTTTTTCCCAAAACGTCCCGCGCGTGACCAGTCTCATCCTGAAGGCCTCAAGCAAATTGGCATCAACGCTTGGGCGGGTACCTACCATCGTCGAGGTGGCCAAAGAAGCCTCACTCTTGCCTCATCAGGTCGAAGAATGTCTCCAGGCTCTAAAAATTCGAGCCAGTCTCGGAAATCTGGCTGGATTTTTGAGCCCTGGTGATGAAAAGGAATCGCCAGAGAGAGAAATTCCGCCGAGCTCACGCAACTTGGGACCGGACCAACTCCTCGAGGCCAAAGAAGAACTAGCGATGGCTTGCGCCCGCATCCGGCAACTCCTAAGCTGCCTCAAAGTCATGAGCGTTTCCAAACGTGACCTGGAAGTCTTCCGGCTGCGTTATGGATTAGGCGACAGTGTCGAGACTAAAACTCTCGAAGAGATCGGAGAAAGGTTCGGTACTCACAAAGTGCAAATTCACCGAATCTTGAAAAGGGTTTGGGAAAAGCTCGAAGAAAAAGGTTTTGAGGGAGGTGAAAACTGGCTCGGTCAAGAGCTGGAAAAAATCCACGATCTAGAAGATCTGACTAATCAGATCGTGGAGCTGTAAAGGGTTACCGCGACTTAGTTGCCGTAACCCTTTTTTTAAAATTATATTTTCAATTATTGACATTCCCGCCTATCAAGAGTATAAATGACTTTAGAAAACCAGAAAGTTTTCCATTGCTCTTTAACAACTCCGAGTCTCTAGGGATTCGGTAATCATAAGGGAGGATAAAAGTGGAGGAAAAAATTCACATCGTGGGTGGGTCATCCTGGCGGGGGAAGATAAATATTCTCTCGGATGAGTTTCTTGCCACTGCCCGGTATAACCGGAGAAACGGTATCACCTGCAAGGTGAAACGCCTGCCGCCGCTTTCTCGCTTTGCTTTCAGGGTTAATCGTTTACCCCTTCCTAAATTGCTTAAGCTTGTTCTGAAAGTGTTCGACATCACCTCTTGGAAGGGGTGGCTGTTTCTTTGCCTCTACGCTGGCTTCTTGGTGGCGACTTATAAACTTACGAGGCTACTTGTTCATGAACACCACCTCGGAGTTTCATCAATCGCAGTTGGTGCAGGATGGGACTTTGCCGCCCTCATCATTCCCGTTCTTTTCTACCTAAGGCAAGTAGTCGCCTCCTGGCACGGCGCCGAACACATGGCCATTGGGGCCTACCAACGTAATGAAGGGACTACTTTAGACGCGATCTCAAAACAAAGCCCGATCCACATGTCTTGCGGGGCCCGTTTCGCCCTGCCTTTGCTTGTCGTGTACTACAGCTCCCTTTTCATCCCTGGATGGTCAGGTTTGGTTTTCGGACTCATAGGTCTAGAGGCAATCCTGTGGGTTGATGACCTTTGGGGTTGGAAAAAAGTCCCGATTTTCTCTCACTCCTCCCGCCTCCTCCAGAAGTACATCACCACTCGAGCGCCCGGAGAGCGAGAACTCCGGACAGCCCAAAGGGCGCTAAGGGAGCTCGTCGCGGCTCACCATCAGCTCAGATCACAAGAGCCACTCAAAGGGGTTAGGGCGTCATAGACGACTCTAACCCCTTTTTCTTTGGAAAATAACGGTTATCTTGGATTGACAATTTTGCCCTAGACAAGGCCATCGGGGTAGTGTACAATACCCGGGCAAGGTTTAGGCCAGGGTAGGCAAACCTCTAGAGTTTAAGATATCTTAATTTCCTTGAATGCTGTTAAATTTTAAACACGCATTTCCGATGTTCGACCGAACCCCATGACGACATCTAGGGTTTTGAATTTTAACTTTCTTCTATTCTATGTTTATTCTCGGCAAAAAAGTAAAAATGAGCCAGATTTGGCAAAATGATAAGGTCATCCCCGTGACGGTTATTCAAGCCGCGCCGAATAAAGTCTCTTTAATTCGCACCAAAGAAAAAAAC
>JACQBP010000003.1 GCA_016194445.1 Candidatus Liptonbacteria bacterium
AATGTGTTTTTTGCGAATAGCAAAAATATATTTTGACGCCATTGCCCAAACCGACGCCCAGATCAAAAATGAAAAATTGGAAAAGTAATCGGCAGATGATGGCGGCGTAATAATCAATGCCAAGATTAAAGCGGTAATATACATTGACTCTACATTCGTGGGAGCGTTGAATATGCGCGCGAAAATAGCGTTAGTAATCCAACAGGTAAGCAGAATAATCAAGATAGAAATTAGCAGAGCAAGTGGGCTATACGGCAATATTCCCAATGAGCCAAAAATGACCGCAATTAAAAAAAGAAGTGCCAAATAATACAGCGTGAGCCGATACATTGTTATTCTGTTGAGAAAATGGTCAATGAAATTAAGCATAATTTTTGGTGTATTTTTCAAAACCGCTCGTCATTGTAGCCAAACCATTTTTATCTATTACATAACCTTCAAAGCCCGGTAACTCTTCAATAAATTCAATTCCTTTCTCGCGCATCGCGAACGCGGCCGTGGCAAATCTGTCAGCTTCATAAATATTCGGCCCGATAACGGTTAAGCTGACAATTTCTGTAATTGGCTCGCGTCTTTTTTTGGGATCATAGATATGTTGTCCCCGAATATAAGTGCCAGAAGTAGCTACTCCCTCCTCGTTGATCGAGACGGTTTTAATTATTTCTTTTGAATTGAACGGATTTCTAATTCCTATTTTCCAATTTTGCCCTTGCTGATTTTTCCCGCGAACCTGAACGTCGCCTCCCGCCTCAATATAGAAATTATTAAAGCCCCGCCTTTCTAATATTTTTGACGCGTTAAAAATTGCCCATCCTTTCACTAAACCGGACGGATCATATTTTCCGTTTGAAGCCGTAATATCAAAATATCCGCCGGTTTTAATTTTTGTTTCTTCGGATAAGGCAAAAACGATTTTCATATCTTCGCTCCAATCAGATTTCTTTATCTTTCCGTTGTTAATTCGTGTTATCTCGCTTGTCTCTTTATAGACGCTAAATTTTTCGTCTATGTATTTGAAATAGGAAAATACTTCGTTGATGTCTTGCTCGCCTGCAGAAATATCAACGACTTCAATTGTAATTGGCATTCCCATTAAAATTCTTGTTTGTTTCATATTCAATTTTTGGCTTGGCTAAGCGCGTCGGCTAAAGATTCTTGAAAAGCTTGGCTGGTGAGCGTAGCTCCTGAGACAATATCAACCTGGGCGTTTTGCGCCTGAATCGCTTCGGTTTTCAATAGAGGCGTTGCCCTTCTGTTGATTTCAATAGATTTTTTCCTATCGCTGGGGTAATCCAAAAATTGCACATCAATAATCTTTCCGCCTTGAATGAATGCCTTCACCTGCACATTGCCGTAATAAGCGTCCGCGATGTTTCCGACAAATTCCCCGTCTTTAAGGGTTTGGAGAGAATTGCTTTTTGGCGTTTGGCTCTCCGGGCTCGGTGGTTCAGAAGATGTATTAGAGGGAATGTCGGGAGTTAAAATAAGCTGCCTGTTTTTATCTACCGGCGGAAGAATAATATCTCCACCCATAGTGCGTACGCGTTGAAATAAAATATAAAAGGTGAATATTAAAATTAAAGAAAACGATAAAAAAAATTTTCGCAGCATATTTAGTTTGTTAAATCGTCAATGGATACATCCAAAGCCTCAGCAATTTTTTTAATGGTTTTAATGGTGGGATTAGGAGTATCGCCGGATTCTATTTTTACTATTGTATGAAAAGCAACATCGGCCAGCTTTGAAAGCCGGTCTTGGGAAATTTTCTTTTGGAGTCTGCGTTTTCGTATATTTTCGCCGATAGCTGATTTCGCTTTTGACATATTTATAAAACTTTACTAATATAGTTGTATATAAACAGCTTCTTGATTATACTATATAGTAGTATATGAAATTTTTACCTAATCGTCAAAATAATTTTAGGGCGACGACTCGCCTGCGAAGCGGATCGGAAGCGAGGGCGGGGCGGGAATTCATTTTCCCCACACCCCTTTTTCTTCCCGCCCCGCCCGAGCCGAAGTCCCGCCGTGGCGGGATAAACTCCGCTCCCGCCGCCCTGCTCGTTCAGAGCAGAACCCAGCAAAAAAGTTTTCTTTTCCTTTTAGAAGAAAAAATCGGGCGGACGCAAAATAAAAAATGTAGAGAAAACTTTTTTGCGGGGTGGCGAGCGAAGCGAGCGGCGGCGGGGCGGAGCGTCAGAGTTCGCAATCCGGATTTTCGTCAAAAAAAGTTCGGATTTTAACCAAAAGGCACCGCCAATTTTCGGAATTCGGATTTTGGGCGATTGTTGCCCCTGCCTCGCCGGCAGGCGGGTCGCCCCGCCAAAGGCGGGGCTCGGCTTCGGCAAGGATTTTGAAGGGATTTTTGAAGTCGCAAAACAATTTCTGCCCGCTCAAACGGAAGTTCGAAGTTTTTCATCTACGCCCGCAAGTCAACGGACAGCGAAGACAGGCAAATTCGCAGTATTGCCGACCAACTGGCTGAATTAAGAGAATTAGCCAAAAAAGAAAACATTGATGTTGTTGATACTTTAGTAGAAAAGCAAACTGCGAAAAAGCCGGGCCGGCCTGTCTTCGCTGAAATGTTAAAGCGAATTGAAGCGGGCGAAGCAGAGGGAATTTTAGCGTGGCACCCCGACAGGTTAGCCAGAAATTCCGTTGACGGCGGACAAATAATTTATCTTGTGGATACTGGCGTAATTCAAGAGCTAAAATTTCCGACTTTTTGGTTTGACCCGACACCGCAAGGCAAATTTATGCTTTCAATCGCTTTTGGGCAGTCAAAATATTACATTGATAATCTTTCGGAAAATATCAAAAGAGGACATCGGCAAAAATTGAAAAATGGACTTTGGCCTCAAATGGCCCCGCTTGGATATTTGAACAATAAAGAAACAAAACAAATTTATGTTGATAAAGAAAAATCGCCATTGATTAAAAAGGCATTTGAGACCTACGCCACTGGAAAATATACGCTGAAAGAAACCCGAAAGATTATCAATGATCTCGGCTTGAAGGGGCGGCGAGATTCTTTGCTTTCCGTCTCAAATTTTCAGTATTTACTGCGAAATCCTTTTTACTACGGATTGATAAGATACAACGGCGAATATTTTGAAGGAAAGCAAGAACCGATTATTTCAAAGAAACTTTTTGACGAAGTGCAAGAAGTGATGAAGCGAAAGAGCAAACCGCAAAAAGTAGATGAGATGAAATTTTTTCTTTATCGCGGATTTTTCCATTGTGGCGAATGTGGTTTTACCATTACAGCAGACAGAAAAATCAAAAAGAGCGGTAGGCAATATGTTTATTACTACTGCACCAAGAAAAATTCTAACCACATTTGTTCGCAAAATGTTTTCACGAGAGAAGAAAAAATTTTATCTCAAATCAACGAAGCCATTCAAAAAGTTTCTTTGCCCGATGATTGGGCTGATAAAATGATAAACGAACTGGAAAACGAGAAAAATGAGAAAGCCCAATCATCTCGCTTTTTTGCTCAAAAAACAGAAAACGAAATAAAAGCGATTGACGAGAAGCTGGAAAAACTGATGAACGCTTATCTTGAAAGCGCGCTAAATCTCGCCGAATACCGAGAAGCCAAAAACAAACTCGTCAATCAAAAACAACTTTTGAAAGACAAACTGACGGCTTTTGAGCAAAAAAGCAATAATCGATTCGAACTCGCCGCCAAATTCATAAACTCCGTAAAACAAGCTGAAATTATCGCTTTGCAAGAAAATCCCGAACAGGGTCGGGATTTTCTAAAAAAGATTGGTTCGAACTTCCGTTTGAGCGGGCAGAAATTGTTTTGCGACTTCAAAAATCCCTTCAAAATCCTTGCCGAAGCCGAGCCCCGCCTTTCCTCTTTGGGCGGGATTGCGGTTTGTTTCACAAAATTCTACGCTTGCTTGAATTTTGAGACAAACCGGGAACAAGACTGTCCGTTTAAACCGCTCACGCACGCTTCCCTTGCCACCCTTAATCTACCAAAAACTCGTGAAATTTCAAAGTTTTTTCCTTTTTCTTCTGTGTGATTCATGTTTCACGTTTCACGCTCCACAAATCAGCTACTTCCCCGTCCTCCTCTCCCGCGATGCATATTCTTCCAAGGCTTTATGAAGTTCGGCTCTTCCAAAATCCGGCCAAAGTTTTTCCGTAAAATAAAATTGCGCATCAGCGGTGAGCCACATCATAAACCCCGCCGACCAATGCGGCTCCCCTCCCGTCCGGATCAAATAATCCACCGCCGGCAAATCCCCCGTCCACAAAGCCGATTTCACTTTTTCATAATTAATTTCCTTTTCTTTCTTTAAACTTTCCATCGCCTCCATCATTTCTCGCTTACCGTCATAACCAAAAAGAATGGTAAGATTGTGCTTTTTAAATTTCGCCGTCCTTTTTTCTAAATCCCCGATCATCCGCTCCAGTTCTTTGTCTTTTAAAATATCATTCCATCGCCCAAAAACTCGCAACCTCACTTCATTTTTTTCCAACCTCTCGAATAAATCTTTTTTAAACAACTCATTCTTTAAGATTAAAACCAAAAACTTAACCTCGATCGTCGAACGCTTTTTGAGATTATCCTCCGAAGCCGCCCAAAAAGTGAAGTAAGGAATACCTATCTCGAAAACTTCCTCGCACACTTCCCAAAACTTCTCCACTCCCTCGCGATGTCCCTCCCACGGCGCCTTGCCTCTTTTCTTCGCCCAGCGCCTATTCCCATCCGGAAGCGCCACCAAATGCTTTGGTAGGTTTTTCATCATTCGTAGGTTGTCTTATTTTTTTTCTCTCTGTTAAATCTTTCTATTGCCAGCTGAATAAGTTTATCAACCAGTTCTGTGTAAGAAAGACCGCTTGCTTCCCAAAGTTTGGGGTACATGCTTATTTTAGTAAAACCAGGAATAGTGTTTATTTCGTTAACGACAACTTCATCGTTCGGTTTAAGAAAGAAATCGACTCTTCCCATACCTTCACAAGAAAGAATCTTAAATACTTCAACCGCCAATGACTGGATTTTTTTAACAATATCCCCGCTCAATTTAGCCGGCACTTCCAGAACCGCCCCATTTTCATCTAAATACTTCGCTTCGTAGGAATAAAATTCATGCTTTGGTATTATTTCTCCAGGTAGTGAAGCGACTGGATTCTCGTTGCCAAGGACTGCGCATTCAATCTCTCGGCCAATCATATTCTCCTCGAGAACAACTTTTACATCGTATTTAAAAGCCTCATTCAAAGCTTTATCAAACTCTTCAACGTTTTTAACCTTGCTAACTCCTACCGATGAACCCATATTTGCCGGCTTCACAAAAAATGGCAGGCCGAGTGCTTTCACAACTCTTTCGTACTGAAAAACATTTTTCTCAGTAAAAGATATAAATTTAGCGATTGGAATTCCAGCCTCTCGCAGTAAACGCTTCATGACATCCTTATCCATCCCAACTGCCGAACCCAAAACACCGGCGCCAACAAAAGGCATTCCCGCCAGTTTTAAAAGACCTTGAATAGTGCCATCTTCGCCAAATGGGCCATGGAGAACCGGAAAACTTACCTCAACCGATAAGTTGGAGTTTTTATCTTCGAGACTAGAGACTCTACCCCTGCTCTCTGGTAAAAGCGCTACGGCTTCGCTCGATTCATTAAGTTTTATAAGCTTAAGATCACTAGAGTTCAGTAAAAATTTTGAATTATCCCTAAGCAACCACCTCCCACTCTTATCTATCCCTATCAAAACCGGATCATATTTGTCCTTGTTAATCGCCTCAAAAACATTTTTAGCCGACTGAAGAGAAACCTCGTGCTCCGCCGATTTTCCTCCGAAAAGTATCCCAACTTTTATTTTCTTTTTCATCTGTGGACCGTGCCGGATTTGAACCGGCGACCCCTTCATTGCAAATGAAGTGCTCTGCCACTGAGCTAACGGCCCCACTAGCCAGTGGACCCACGGGGAGTCGAACCCCGACCTGTTCCATGCCATGGAACCGTTCTACCGCTATACTATGGGCCCAAAACTTTGATTCTAAAAGTGTTTTTGATTATACTAGGAAAGTCAAAAATCATCAAGAAGTCCCCGTAGTTCAACGGATAGAACGAGAACCTCCTAAGTTCTAAATCCAGGTTCAATTCCCGGCGGGGACACCAGGAAGCGTGCCGGACCTGCCTGCCGGCAGGCAGGGCGACCTCGAAATGGGCCGCACTCGCTCCCGATTTTCACAAATCTTCGATTCGTCTGAAAATCGCAGTCCCGCCAAAGGCGGGTAAATGCTCCTTGTTGTATTCAGCGCGGAGGAGTGGCCGAGTGGCTGAAGGCGCGGTTCTCGAAAAGCCGTAGGGGAGAAATCCTCTCGTGAGTTCGAATCTCACCTCCTCCGCCCTGAATATCAATCCCCCCTCTCCCGCTTCCGCCGTGTAGGGATAGATTTTCCAATGAAAGATTTGGTAAAATAAAATTATGAAAACAGTTGGCATTATCGGCGGACTCGGACCAGAAACAACCTCTGAGTTTTATCTCGATCTTGTTTTTTCGTGTGCCAAGAAAGATAAAACTGTTCGCCCCCCGATCATCATTTCAAGTGTTCCACTGCCATACCAAATTGAGGAAGATTTAATTTTAAGAAGTGAGGGCATGGAACGATATATTCCATATCTTACGGCAGAGGCACAAAGACTTGAAAAAGCAGGGGCGGATTTTATTGTCATGCCTTGTAATTCGCTCCATGTGTTTATTAAGAAGATTAGGGATTCTGTTAGTATTCCTGTTTTAAGCATTGTCGAGGAAACAGTTAAATTTCTCAAACGAGAAAATATGAATAAAGTTGGTATTATTTCGACTTCGGCAACGATTAAAAATAAACTCTACGAAAATGCTTTTGCCGAGAATGGTATTCGGTATGTTGTTCCGAACGAACTTCAACAAGCCCGAATGGGTAAATTTATTCTAAATCTTGTAGTTGGACAACAGAAAAACCGAGACCGCGAGGAACTGATAAATATTATCAATGACTTCGGAAATAAAGGTTTGGATTGTGTTATTCTTGCCTGTACAGACTTACAACTTCTTATTCCTAGTCACCAAAATCTCAAAATATTCGATACAATGAAAATATTTGCAGATGCAACCGTTGAGAGAATAACTAAAGGCTAAAGAATTTGCCGACGAAGGAAGGCTTGAGATAGTCCTTCCCTCTCACGCCCATAACAAATCCTGGATACCCAAGGGTGTCCAGTTTTGTTATATTTTAAACAACCCAAATGAACTCGAAAGAGATCGAAAAAGTCGTTTTTGCCCACAAACCCGTTTTAAAATCTCTAATCGAAGAAAACGGCCAATTGTCAATTCTCGATTATTTTCAAAAAACCTCATCGAAAAGCGAAACTGTCACAGAACGCAAAAAAGAACTGATCGAAACCATTAAGGAAAAAGTCCTAAAACTCCTCGGCCAAGAAACCGCTAAAAGCGTTGCCGAAGAATTAGAAATAAATTACTTCTGCTCGACCGCCGATCACCACCAACCCCTAGTCCATCCATTCTTTTCAAACGCGAACCTAGTCCAATCGCTAACCAACGAAGAAAAAGGTCTGAAGAATATCCTCGTCCTCGCCTGCTCCAACATCTCTCTCAACAACTCCTCTTATCCACGAGGCATTTTTTTTCATGACCAAAATCTCAAAGAAATCCGCCTCCCCTTCTTTAGTTTAAAGCACCGTCATCATCCCGTCTTCAAACTTAAGGCGTACAAAAAAAACGATCTCAAAAAAATTCCTAACGAACTCGAAAGTATTTATTTCGATCCAACAACATTAAAATCAAAAACCTACTCCGATCAAATCACCCAAACCAATTTCAAACTCTGGAAAAAAGTTCCGGGACTAGCGGAAACCAACCTCATCTACTTGAGTCAAGAAGAAATCGTCACCGATCTCATCCTCGCCCATCACTTAGAAAAACCAACCATCATTCACCAAATCCTTTTCAACTCCGAATTTCAAAATCTCTTCCTGAAAAATTTTGACGGCGCGATTGGCGCCTTCTCCACCAAAAACAAAAGGGGCACGTTTCTTTTCTGGGGTTTAAAAAATAACCAAAGAATATCTCTCGAGCTGGAAAAAAACTGCCTTGTCTCAAAAAAAGATCACTTCTCTCTTAAACTCACTCGAGACTCAATTAAAAATGCCCTTCTAAAAAAAGAAATATTCCCTAGTATGGCGCTTTCTTTTATCGTTCTTAGTTTTTACTACGGCCTTCCCTGCGGTGGCGGTTTTAGCCAAATCAACTATCTCGGCGAAATCAAAAACGCTTATCTAAAACTTCTAAAAGAAATGGGAGGGTTTGAAAAGGAAATGGCTCAAACCAAAAAAATCCCCACCAATATCTTCCGAGGCGAATTCGTTTTGGCGACTTTAGGTAAAAAGCAAAAAGCCGTCCCGGCCACGCTTATTGATCTGATCCTTCATCAAGACCAAACCACCACAAAAAAACTCGCCCATCTAGCTAAAAAAATTACTCTAAAAAAAGCCATCGATCCAATGATGCCGGAATTTTATAAAATCATCACTGGCCACCAAGCAAAAAAAGTCCCAATTAAAACCCCTCCGCTCATCCATGTCTAACTGCCCCTATTGCGGACCAAAACCTATTTCCCATTTTTCTGCTTGGGTCGAAAACTCCTTCTCAATTTTCTTGAACCCGTTGGATAATTTAGTTCTCGGTAGCCCCATCCACGGTTTAGTAAGTACAATCAGCCGTCCCCTCTCCCTTCCTTTTGTAAAGTTCCTAAAAATTATCGGCTTGGTGAACTTTAATCCCAATCTAGAAAACACCGACAACCCTCGCATTAAAGTTTTATTTGAAGAAGCCAAAAATCGCGGCATCAAAATGCAAAGTATCGATGTCTTAGGCAAGAATATCGATTACTACCTCGCCAAAATCAAAAACCAAAAAATTATTTTCAATGGCTTGCCTCGACCTCCAAAAACCTCGAACCCCGGCCTCTGGTGGATGGACGACAAAAAAATCCTCAAAACTAAACTTGCTTCTGCTAACATTCCCACTCCCAAAGGCGAAAGTTTTTCGAAATTCACTCCCCTTCTCGCCCATTTTAATCAACTTTCAAAACCAGTGGTTGTGAAACCCCGGCTCGGCTCCCGCGGCCGCCATACCACCACCTTCATCCAAACCGAAAGTGATCTCAAAAAAGCGTATAAGATCGCCAAACAACTCTGCCACTGGGTCGTCCTCGAAGAACAACTTCCAGGACCAATCTATCGCGGCACTGTCATTGATGGAAAACTCGTCGGCGTTTTAGGTGGCGATCCGCCCAAAATCACCGGCGACGGGAAAAACACGATCGAAGAACTGATCGTAATCAAAAACCAAAAAAAGCCGGCCGGCGTGAAAGATTTCAAAATTTCTCCGACCACCCCGGAATTTTTAGCCCGCCTCGGCTACACTCTTAAGAGTGTTTTAGAAAAAGGCAAGAACTTAGATCTCACCGAAAAAATCGGCGTGAACTACGGCGGCTCGAGTTTTGAAGTTACTCCCCAAACTCATCCCAGTTTCAAAACTCATCTTGAAAAAGCCGCTCAAGTTGTGGGCGACCCGGTCCTCGGCTTCGACTTCATCGCCGAAGATATCACTCAATCTCCCGATCAGCAAAAGTGGGGTATAATTGAGTGTAACAGCTTGCCCTTCATCAACCTTCACCACGACCCGCTGATTGGTGAGCCCGTAAACACCGCCGCTGCCGTCTGGGATCTCTGGGTGAATAAAAAATCTTAATGAGGTACGAATTTAGATTTTTATTCATGCCGAGGAGCTTGCGACGAGGTATTCACTATTTTACAACTCCCAACATCCTACATCTAAATAATTCCTATGAAGATCAAAATCTTAAAAGACGAAGTCGTCTACGATGGTCACTACCTCAAAACTATTATTCGCAGTTACCGGGGCCGTACTGGTCAGCGTAAAGAGTGGGAAATGGTGAAAAGAAAATCTTTTAGAAAAATCGTGGCCATTGCTCCTATTACTGATCACCATGAAATTATTTTCACAAAAACTTATCGCATTCCTTTAAAAAAGTACATTATAGAGTTATGCGCTGGATTAACCGATAAAAAAGGCGAGTTTGAAATCCAAACTGCCAAGCGCGAACTCTTAGAAGAAACGGGATATAAGGTTTCTAAAATCAGGAGATTTATAACTGGCCCATACTCAAGCGGGCTTGTCGACACCCAAATGACCATCTACCTAGGGTTCGGGGCTAAAAAAGCTAGTCGGCCCAAACTCGAAGAATCAGAAGACATTACAACCATTAAAATCCCCCTTAGAAAAGCCTACTCGTACTTAACCAAACCTCCTAAAAACACGCTAGTGGATATCAAAATTTTCTCCGTCCTTTTGGCTTTCGGGATTTTGGGTTATCAAGTTCAGTAATTTGAAAGAAAAGGTTATAATATCAAAACTATGCCGGGTAGTGAAAATTAGGACAGCTTAAATCTTTAGACCTTGAATCACTACCCGATAAATCAAATTTCAAACAATAAAAGTCGTTTCACCCAACTTCAATAAAAAATCCTAATTTCTACTACCCGGTATGCCCGAAGAAAAAGTTATCAAAACCATCAAAAAAGCCATGCCGGCGGTCGTCTCGATTGTGATCACTAAACACTTGGAAGACTTAGAAAAAGAAATCCCGCCCGAACTCTACCCGTTTCTTCCGAGCGGCCCCGACGGGCCAAAATTAAAAATCCCCGACGAACTAGTGGATAAACGCGGCATGGTTCAGATCGGTGGCGGCTCTGGGTTTATCGTTGAATCTGACGGTTTAGTCCTCACCAACAAACACGTTATCTCGGATCCTAAAGCTGAATACACGGTTATCATAAACGACGGCCGCAAGTTTCCGGCCGAAATCCTCACTCGCGATCCGATCAACGACGTCGCTATTTTAAAAATCCAAGCCTCTAACCTTCCGATCATCAAACTCGGTGATTCCACTAAAGTCGAACTCGGCCAAACCGTGATTGCGATTGGGAATGCCTTAGGTATTTTCAAAAACACCGTTTCTCTCGGTATCATCTCCGGCCTTTCCCGTTCGATCAGCGCCCAAGCCGACCCTACTTCGCCTCCCCAAGAAATGCGGGGGTTGATCCAAACCGACGCCGCCATTAACCACGGCAACTCCGGCGGGCCTTTAGTTAATTTAACTGGTCTCGCTATCGGCATCAACGCCGCCATCGTCTTCGGCGCCCAAAATATCAGCTTTGCCATCCCCATCACAGCGGCCAAGCGCGATCTAGCTGACCTGAAAAGATACGGCCACGTTCGCCGCCCCTTGCTTGGTGTTCGCTACATTACCATTGACGAACAACTCAAAGACAAAATGAATCTGCCCGTCGGCTACGGCGCTCTCGTTGTCAAAGAAAGCCCGCAAGATCATGGTGTTGTTCCAGAGAGTCCCGCCGAACGCGCCGGTCTTCGTGAAAAAGACATTATCCTCACTTTAAACGGAAAGAAAATCGACCGCGACCACCCCATCCAAGATTTCTTGGAAAACTTGAACGTCGGTGATCGAATCGAACTGGTCGTCTTAAGAGGCAGCAAAGAAATAAAGGTGAATCTCGCCCTCGCCGAACGTAAATGATTAGAATAGATTAGCGAACTTTTGAGCTTAGCGATTCAATCATCCCAAGCGAGTTCCGCTAAGCGGGACGACGAGGGATTACAATTGATTTTCGAATATAGCCGTTCGTCCGCCGAATAGTCATGACTAGTAACTGTACAAATCAACGAGCAAGCCTTTGCTATCCAAAAGGAGGACTTTATCGTGCCTTTCATCCAAAAACCGGGATCCGCTCCAAACCCTCCACTCGTGACTCAAAAAATCCTTATCTCCTCGATGTCTATCGAAACATCCTTTGTAGTTGATAGTGTTTAAATAATCTCGACAAGCAAAGTCGTTATTGGGTAAAGCCACATTGCCTCGCGGCACAGCACAAGAATCTAAAGAAAGAATATAATCGTAGCACCTGCTCGAAAAATTCTCTATCTCGCTTCGATTAGGTGGTGGACAATATCGCGGCAAAGACGGAGTAAAGTGAGTGGTATTCTCCAAATAACCCACGCACTTATTCATTCTAAAATTCCGTCCGTTAGCGCTTCTCGATGTATAAATACCGACATAATCATTTTGCCTCAAAATAATATCCCAATCTTGAGCTAAACCTAAAGGCTCGAATATCTCGATCGCCTGCGGCACAAACTGCCCCCCACTCCTGCCTTTTATCTGCCACCCCGTCACATCGAGCGCCTCCTTTTCTTTTAAACTAGTCGTCAAAACCACCGTGCCGTAGTAATAAGTAGATCCCGCCGAAACTGACGAAAGACGAACCTTATGGAAATAAAGAGAGATTTGCTCGGCGGTAAAACCTTTAGGAATATATTGGGGGTTGATTGTCGAAGTTGCTTCTGGCGAAGAAATTTTTGAAGGCGAGTTATACGCCCCACCGCCTGTTTGACTCTTCCTCCCGCTTCCGCCACCGCCACCATATGTACTTGTTAATCGAATGTTGCGAACTACATTTTTAAAAAAAGAAAAATCGATTTTATCAATCCCCACTTTTTTGAAAGTTCCCACGCTCACTAAAAAAATAAACACCGCAAAACCAATTACCAATAGAAAAAAAATTAAAGCGTTGCCTTTTCTCATAGTTTCATTCCGTTGTCACCCACTTCGCCAAATTCCTTGGTTTATCTACATTATACCCCCGAACCTCCGCGCTAAAATAGGCCAGCAATTGCAATGGGATAACCGTTAAAAACGGTGATAAAACTTCCAAAGTTTTAGGAATATAAATTACCTCACTTGCGTATCTCTTCACTACTCTATCACCCTCTGTCGCTATCGCCACCACCTGTCCTCCGTTTTTTCGCGCCTCCCTCAAAACCGAAAGATTTTTTTCATAAACCGAATCTTTAGGGATCAAGAAAATCAAAAGGAGATTCCGATCCACCATCGCCATTGGCCCATGTCGCAACTCTCCTGTCGCTACGCCTTCACCGTGTAAATAAGAAGTTTCCTTAAGTTTCATCGCTCCCTCAAACGCAATCGGATAATTCAACTTCCGCCCCACAAAGAAAAATTGGCGGCGTTTCTGATACTTTAACACCATTCGTTTCACAACACCACTTTGACTCAAAATTTCTCTCGCTCCGTCCGGCAGTTTGGAAAATGCCTGCTCGAGTCGCGCTTTGGTTTGAAAAGTTATCTTTCTTCTCTGCTCACCTAAAAAAATAGCCATCCTAAAAATCGCCGCCATCTGCGCCATAAAACTCTTCGTGGCCGCCACTGCCGTCTCCTTCCCAGCTGCGGTATCGATAAAAACATCCGCCCGTTTGGCCATGCTTGATTTTGAATTATTGACCACCGCCAAAATCGGCAGTTTATTTTCTCGCGCCAGTTTCATCGACACCAATGTCTCCGCCGTCTCGCCGGATTGAGAAATCACCACCACCAAATCTCCTTTTTGAAAAATCGGTTCTCGAGAATTAAACTCCGAAGCGATAAAATTTAAAGTAGGGATCCCCGCGAGCTCTTCAAAAAAAATCTGCCCCAGCATCCCCGCGTGATAAGAAGTTCCGCAACCGACAAAAATCACTCGCCTAGCTCCCCTAAGTAAACTCCTAACCTTTCCCGAAAACTCAAAAGTCTCTCGACAGATTTTCTCCAAAACCTCCGGAATCTCAAAAATCTCCTTGAGTATAAAGTTAGGGTAAGTCCTTCTACTCATTTTGGATGTTTTGTAATGGCAATCACAAAAGCGACATCTGACGCTATCTTAAAGAAAAAGCGATATTTCTTATCTATCCTGCCCTGCCAAATATTCAAAGCTTCGTCGTATTTTTTAACGCGAATCGAAGGGTGTCGGAAATTTTTGATGATTAAAGAAAATTGTTTATCCGCTTTTGCCTGAAAGTCTCGCGATAAATTTAGATAATCATTTAAAGCCTTTTTTGAGAAAGCTACCTTCATCAACAAATCTTAGCGTTTTTTAAGAGCAGTCTTAAAATCCCTAATATTTTTGAAAGGGCCGAAAACTCGGCCAGCTTCAATATCCCGGAAGCCTTCAGCAATAGCTTTATCAATCACATTCTTTGATCTCGCCGAAATCAAAGCTTTGCCGATGCCAACCGACTTAATCGGAATTCTCACTACAAGATATTTTTCAGTTCTCTCGATAGTTACTTGGTTCATGAACCCATTATATCATGCCTATTCCAAACAAAGCAACTCAAAATATTATACTTATAAGTCTCCCCGGCACATAAATCACCTTTTTTGGCTTTGCACCCTTAAGATAAGCCCGAACTTTCTCTCGAGCTAAAACTAATTTTTCTGCCTCCGCCTGCGAAATCCCCGCTTCCACCTCCACACTATCTCGCACTCTCCCGTTAATTTGAATCACCAAAGTAAACTTCTCTTCTTTAATCAACTTCGGATCATACTCCGGCCACTTTTCTTCATGCAAATAAGTTTTATGGTCCAAAATCTCGTGCCAAATTTCCTCGGCCATATGCGGCGCGAACGGAGCCAACAATTTGACAAATAACTCATAACTTTTAACCGGCAACTTGTCCTGCTTTTCCATCTCGTTTAACAAAATCATCATCGCCGAAATCGCTGTATTGAAATTCAAAGTCTCAATATCCTCCGTCACTTTCTTTATAGTCTTATGTAGTAATCTTCCAAAATTCGCATTATTTGTATCATTAGCATGCATTCGTATATTGGCATCGCTGTAAAGTTTCCAAACGCGCTGCAAGAACCTCTCCGCCCCCAAAACTCCCTGCGTATCCCAGGGCTGGCCCTGATCAAATGGCCCCATAAACATCTCATAAACCCGAACCACATCCGCTCCCACGACTTCAAGCAATTCATCGGGATTGACCACATTCCCCCGGCTCTTCGACATCTTCTGACCATCCGCGCCAATTATGAGTCCCACGTGCCGCAACTTCAAAAACGGCTCCTGAAATTTTCCGCCCGTGGCGGATCCTCCTCCGGAGGAAAGATAACCTTCATCGTGCAAAAATTTCGTAATAAACCGTGAGTACAAAAGATGGAGCACAGTGTGTTCCGCGCCAATCACGTAAAAATCCACCGGCATCCAATGACTCGCCCTGAGCTTGTCGAAGGGCATCTTATCATTATGTGGATCCGTGTAGCGCAAATAATACCAAGCTGAATCCACAAAGGTGTCTAGCGTCTCCGGCTCTCTCTCCGCTTCCCCTCCACACTTAGGGCACTTGGTTTTAATAAACTTCTCGGAGCTGGCAAGTGGTGGCTTTCCTTTTGGTCGATAATCTTCTAAGTCTGGCAGGAGTACCGGCAAGTCTCTCTCTGGCACCGGCACTATCCCACACTTCTCACAGTGGATCATCGGAATCGGCACGCCCCAATACCTCTGCCTCGAAACCGACCAGTCCCGAATTTTGTATTGAACTTTTCTTTTTCCACCCACAAATTTCGTAATCTCCCATTTCGCCTTCTCCGATTCCATCCCATCAAATTTCCCAGAATCCACCATGTGTCCCTCACCCAGATAAGCTTCGTCCAAAACTGGACAAGTCGGTGCTGGATAATGAGGGCAAACCACCATCCTTATCGGCAAATTATGTTTCGTGGCAAAATCAAAATCCCGCTCATCATGCGCCGGCACCGCCATAATCGCTCCCGTTCCATACGAACCCAAAACATAGTCCGCCACCCACACTGGAATCTCTTCTTTCGTCGCCGGATTAATCGCTTTTACTCCTTCCAATTCCACCCCGGTTTTATCTTTCGCCTCCGTCATCCTTTCGAGCCCTGTCTTTCTCTTTGCCTTCTCGATGTATCTCTGAATCTCTTCATAATTCCTAATTCCTAATTCGTTATTCCCGATTAATTTGTGTTCAGGAGAAAGCACAAGATACGTCGCCCCGAAAAGCGTGTCCGGCCGAGTCGTAAAAACCTCAATAAATGTTGGAGTTGTTCGATCGCTTTGCTTGCTCGATCGCTTTGCTTGTAGGGTTCGATCACTTCGATCAGTTCGAACTTCGAACTTTAAGAGCGCTCCTTCGGACTTTCCAATCCAATCTTTTTGTCGCTTAATCGTCGCCTCTGGCCAATCAAGCGAACCCCGTGCCTCAACTTTGGCTTTTTTTGACGCGGTAGCATCCAAAGTTGCGGTACCGGGGCCTAAATCCTCAATTAGTCTTTCTACGTAATCGGTAATCTTCAAAAACCACTGCTCCATCTCCTTTTGAACCACTTCCGACTTACAACGCTCACAAACATTTTTCCCGTTTTGCTGAACAACTTGCTCATTCGCCAAAACCGTCATATCCTTCGGACACCAATTCACCTTCGCTTTCGCTCGATAGGCCAATCCTTTTTTGAAAAGTTGAATAAAAAGCCACTGCGTCCACTTATAATATTCTGGGTCAGACGTATTTATCTCCCGATCCCAATCGTAAGAAAACCCAAACATCTGCACCTGTCGCTTGAAATTCTTGATATTTGCCTTCGCGACTTCCTTCGGATTTTTACCCACTTTAATCGCGTAATTTTCCGTCGGCAAACCAAAAGCGTCCCACCCCATCGCGTAAAGCACTTCGTATCCCCTCATCCGCATAAATCGGGCATGGATGTCTTCGGCGGTATAACCCTTCGGATGCCCCACGTGCAAACCCTCCGCCGAAGGATAGGGAAAGGTCTCTAGTTGATAAAACTTAGGTTTCTTAGACTTATCGTCCGCCCTAAAAACCTTCTCGTCTAACCAACGTTCCTGCCATTTTTTCTCTATCTTCTTAAAATCATACTTAATCATGTTTATTCATCATAATTAAAAACCGCCCCTTTCGCAAAATTGACTTACATCAAAGGACCACCTATAATTCAAGCAAATGGCCTCATTAGATTTAACTGTTAAAACCCCAAAAAACGGAAAGATTTCAATTGAGTTAGACTCTAGTAAGTTCGAGAGGCTAGCGGCTAATTTTGGTTTCTTTAACCCGGATTTTGAAAAGAGTTTAGATCGAGCTGAAGCTGACTACCGGGCGGGACGAATTCTTAAAATCAAATCCCTTAAAGCCCTGCGAACGAAAAGATAGTCTCTGTAGTTCTCTTTATGACCACCGGCCACCACAACTGGATTTATCGTCTAAAATTTTAAACTACTCGCCCGCCTGCCCAGTACTGAAATTCGAATAGCCTCTGGCTTTAGCCTTTCGAATTTCTACTATCCGGGCACAAAAAAAGAAAACCCGCCCGAGACAAACCCGGACGGGTTGTGAAATCCGACGAAGCAACTTCCGCTTATACTGCGGGGGAGATACTTGCCTGCCCCGTACTAAACTTCGACCCTTTCTCAACCTTTCGGGTTGTCGAAGTTTTAGTATCCGGGGCGCGCAGAGCCGCGGGATCGTGGGAGTCCCAGTCGTTGTCAAGCCAGTCGTAGCTCCAGCTCCACTC
>JACQBP010000004.1 GCA_016194445.1 Candidatus Liptonbacteria bacterium
AAAACCCCAAGTTTCAAGCGAGAATATTCAAATCACTTCTTTCGGTCAACAAATTAAAGTCACTGGTTCCTTAACCAACCAGAATTCCTTTCCCCTCGCCGGCGTTAAAGTGATGGCTATTTTTTTCAATTCATTCGAAAAACCCATCGGCGCCTCTCTGACCGAGATCGACAATATCGCGCCTGGTGAATCCCAGCCTTTTTCTATTAGCCACCCCTCCTTGAGCGAACTTAAAAGCGAAGCTACTAAGATCTTTGTCTTCGCTCAAAAGTAATCTCTTCGATGAAACTTTACCTGCCACTCGGTTTTTTAGTCACCTTGAGTCTAGTTGTCATCTCTAGTATTTCTTTTCATCTCTTCTTCCTCCAACTTCTCTGGGTAGTTTTAGGCCTTTCCCTTGTCCTCATTTTTCATTTTTCCGATTGGCGATCCTTCTTAAATTACCGTTGGCTAATTACCGGCCTTTATCTTCTCTCCCTGGTTTTTCTTAGTTTGGCTTATTTCAAAGGTCCTCTCATTAATCAAACCAAAAGTTGGATTGCTTTGGGTCCCTTCAACTTCCAGCCCGTGGAACTCACTAAAGTTGCTTTGATTTTCGTTTTCGCTCGTTACTTTAGTCGGCGTCACTTAAGCATTGCCCGCTGGAAAAATATCCTGACTTCCTTTCTTTATTTCGCCTTGCCCGCCTGGCTCGTTGCTCTTCAACCCGACCTCGGTTCAGGATTAGTCCTTTTCGGCATTTGGTTTAGTTTCCTGCTCTTAAGTGGTCTCCCTTTTAAAAGAATAGTCGTTGCTCTCGCCATTTTTACCCTCGCCGGCGTCTTGATGTGGCACTCCGTCCTTAAAAGTTATCAAAAACAAAGAATTATCGGTGTCCTTTACCCAGCCGAAAACGTTTTGAGCATTAATTACAGTGTTCACCAATCTAAAATCGCCATTGGCTCCGCTGGTTTCTTCGGCCAAGGTTACCGCCAAGGCAGTCAAACCCAATTGGGTTTTCTGACTAAGCCCGAAAATGACTTTATTTTAGCCGCCTTAATCGAAGAATGGGGATGGTTAGTCGGTATTTTGGCTATCGGCGCCTTTACCTACTTGATTTTCTCAATTTTAAAAATCGCTTCCGCCGCCGCCGGAAATTTTGAAAAATTTATTTGTTTAGGCGCCGCCGTCTCTTTTAGTTGGCAGTTTTTCCTAAACATTGGCTCAAGTCTCGGCTTCTCTCCCGTGATCGGTGTCACTTTCCCATTCTTGAGTTACGGCGGATCGAGTCTTTTGACAAGTTTTTTTCTAATCGCTATCATTAACGCTATCGCCAAAAAATCATAACCTCGACCCTCCTCCTTTAACTATCAATCGTATGATTGAAATAAAGTTTTCTTCACTCGCCAAAAGAAAAAAATTATTTTTCATTTTTTCTGCCACTCTCGTTATCCTAAGCTCTCTTGTTGTGAGCGGTTTAAAGCCGGTCAGTTCTGATCGCTCACCTCGTTTTTTCAGTGTCAAAACCGGCGAAAGTTTTCAAGAGATCATCACTGGCCTCGGAAGTGAAAACCTCATCCGTTCGAGACTGGCTTTTCAAGCTTTGGCTTTTATAACTGGCGCGGCTCATCGTTTGAAGCCGGGCTTGTATGAATTATCGCCAAACCTAAGCAGCTCCGAAATTATAAGTGAGCTCGTGCGGGGAGCCGAAGCGATCGAAGTAACTATTCCCGAAGGTCGCTCAATTTATGAAGTTGATCAAATCTTAAGCGACAAAAAAATAATTTTACCCGGCACCCTTATTAGTTTCGCGGCCCAAAATCCGATTGAGGGTAAACTTTTTCCGGATACTTATAAATTTTTTGCCGGAGCGCCGATTGAAGGTATCGTCAGTACCTTTGTCAAAAATTTCGATTCTCGTGTCGATCCCATCTTAAAAAGAGAACCCAGTAAGTATCAAACCAACCTCATTTTAGCGTCCTTAGTCCAAAAAGAAGTTTCTGACTTTGAAAAGCAGAAAATTGTGGCCGGCATCCTTAAAAAACGGCTCAAAATCGGTATGGCCCTTCAGATTGATTCTTCTATCTGTTACCCCAAAAAACAGCTCCATAACCTCGAAGATTGCTACCCCATTACCCCTCTTGACTTTAAAATTGACTCGCCCTATAATACCTACAAGTATAAAGGTTTACCACCGGGGCCGATTTCTAGCCCCGGTGTTTCTGCTGTTCAAGCGGTTCTGGAAAGTAAGAGTTCGCCTTACTGGTTTTACTTGAGTGACGCGAAAACCGGGATCACTTACTTTGCCGAAAACTTAGACGAACACAACCGTAACATCTCGGCTTACTTAAAAAATTGATTACCTTGATTTGGATTTTCCTTTAAGTCTTCACCAAGGGAATTATTATTATTTTGGGCTTATTTTTTTGTCTGTCTTTTATTTTTTAGGAATCTTTTTAAAAGTCGAGTCTAAAAACCTTCTCCTATGCTCAAAAATCTTCCAGTCAAAAATTTCGGCCGTTTTAAATCTCTTACCCACATCCCCAATTTAAATGAAATTCAATTAGCGTCTTACAAACGCTTTCTCGAAAAAGGCCTCAAAGAAATCTTTGAAGAAGTTTCTCCCATTCACGATCACACCGGTAAAGAAATAGAACTCTATTTCGAGGATTGTCATTTTGATGAACCGAAATATGACGAGGCCACCACTCTTTATCGAGACAGTACCTACGAAGCCGCTTTAAGAGTCAAGGTTAGGCTCGAAAATAAAAGAACCGGCAAAACTCAAACCCAGGAAGTTTATTTCGGAGATTTCCCGACCATGACGGAGCGGGGTACTTTTATTATTAACGGCGTGGAACGGGTGGTGGTCTCGCAACTTATTCGTTCGGCCGGCGTTTATTTCACCGCCGTGCCTTGGCGCGGACGGAATCTTTTTGGCGCGAAAATTATTCCCAATCGTGGCGCT
>JACQBP010000037.1 GCA_016194445.1 Candidatus Liptonbacteria bacterium
GTAGGCGCGGAAAGGTGGAATGGATGTATAAAACTAAATTGTCAAAACCTACGGCTGCACCGTCTTCGGCGAGCCTGGTACCGTTCCGTCATCCGGCAAATTTGTATCCAATTTAACATCGCTCGCCGACAAAGTCACGCCCGTAAAACTGTCCGTGGCCTGCGCTTGAGTTTCGCTAAGTAAATCCATTACTTGCCCCACTTGTGCCGCATTGGGAGTGAGCGCCACCTGAAATATCGCTTCCATCGGATCGCCAATCACACCCTTCGTCGCAATGACTTTATTAATCGTCCAAGTCACCTGATGAGTGCCCTCGTCATAACTCGGCAGACTCGCCCCACTGCCCTTCACCGTCCCTGTCCACCCCACTCCCGGTGGCAACTTGGCCGACACCGCCACTCCCGAAAGATCGGTGGCGTAATTCTTTAATATCCAGTGGATCGTGTACTGCGTCGCTTGTCCCACTTTCGGTGGAAAATTGCCATTATTCAAAATTCCCGAAGCCGCGTCTCGGAAATAAGCCCTCGCATCCAATTCGACTTTTCCGGCAATCTTAGTTTCAATTTTTCCGACCGACAAAAGTTTTCCTGCTCCCAACTCCGCCGGAACATTCGCCGATTGAATCTCCGCCTCCGCCCTAAGTGAAAAATTTTTATCGCTCAACCGCCGAATCAAAAAACTGTCCTTCACTTTGGCCTCAAATTCAACCCGGCCTTCACCGTGAGCCGAAACTCGGGTGAGCTCCACCAAATTATCCGGTCCCCATAAAAGCGTTTTGTCATTCAAGTTAAATAAACCGTTGGATTGGATCGTCGCAAAATCAAACATTTCTCCCGTGAGTTTCGTTTTGATGGTTACGTTTTGGAGATCAAAATTGGAATTGTTTTTATAAACCAGGGAATATTTAAGCCGATCACCGGGTTTGGCCACGTAATCGCTCGACTCATTCACTAAAATCGAAACCGAAAGCGGCGCCTCTGCCATAGCGACCGTCGCGATCTTCGAAGCTAAAAGATAATCTTGACCAGCCATACTGGTCTTTGCCGAAACCTTTAAATCAAAAGCGGCGCCTTGAACCCCCACCGCGCTCCCCGAAATAGTAAACTCTTTCTCTTCGCCTTTCCCCAAAGATCCAATCCTCCAAAGATTATTCCCCTCATCCGGCTCCAAACTGCTCTCCTGAAATTGAAAAATGGGTGGATAATCGACGGTCAAAACTAAATTTTTTAAATCTTCGCCGCCATCGTTTCGATACTTAACTTTAAACTGAAAATTTTCCCCGCTAAAAACCTTCTCCGGCGCTTCCATCTCTAAACCCAAAACTGGTTTGCTCACATTAAGATCAGCTTCCGTTTCTAACTCAAAAGCCACGTTATCGTTCGGCGCGATCGCGTAACTTAATCTCGAAGTCAATTTTTCCGTCGCTCCGCCGCCTCCCGTCACAATCACGTTAAAACTTTCTTTGCTCAAACTCCCCGGACCAATATCGCCCACGAATTTTTCCTTAACTCTCTGATCGAGGGATTCACCGACAAAATAAACTCCTTCCGGCAAAAGCAAAGAAAGCCGGGCGTTTTTCAAAACCTTATCGCCGTTGTTCGAAATCGTCACATCCGCCGTAAACGGCTTCCCGAGTAAAACTTCATCCATCTTGCCAAATTCTAAACTCACCGCTGTTTGGTTATTCCCTAAAAAACCAAAATACAGCCCCAAAAAGCCTAAAACCAAAACCGAAACCGAAACCGAGATGATAACAATCCTATTTTTGCTCACGTTATTCTGATGCTATAACTTATACATTCAGTCTAGCATAATTTACGCCTCGCTCAAGGTCACAAATTCACTCGTTCGCCCCGAGAGAAACTTTCGTGTCGAAACCATTTGGGTCGAAAAGCAATCCTGACAAGAAAAACTTTGGCTCCCGATTTTAAAACGAGTCACCTTACCTTCCCCGCACTGCTCGCAAACTGCGTGCTCCGGATCCCAACCCAAAATTTTCAGGACTTTAGTCCATGAAAACTTTGACCCTTCACTTCGATCATTTATATCTCCTCGATCAATTCGATCATCTCGAACATTCATAAGTTCCTGCCATATAGCAAACTCAAAATCCTGCTCGGGCAACATTTGATTCAACAGGTATAGATCCGAACATCGAACCTCGATCTTCGAACTTTTTAACACATCCACCACTTGAAAATTCCCGTTACCCACCACTCTGATTTTCACCAAATTCCCCGGTTCCAAATGCCCGGCCAACTTTGAAGTAATCTTCCTCGCGCTCGTCGCTTTCGCCAAAAATTTGCCAAACCCTTTGGCGTAAATCGAATATCTCGAATCAAAACCGTTGGCATCCTCGCGATCTAAAACAATGGCTTCCGGAAAATAAAGCTCTTGCATTAATCTAATTATACCTTAATGTTCACAGAATTAGACGATGCTCGAATTTATTTTCGCTATTCCTTATCGATCTCTAAGCAAGTTTTATGATCTCTATCTAAGGAAAACTTAGCTAAACTCTCGAAGCCAATATAAAAAGCATTCTGCCCAGAAGGAATACCATCCGCTATCCGAGCATCTTTAATGACTTTCTGAACATCTGTATTACACCATGCTTTTTCTAAATCATAGCCTAGTTCATCATAAGCCATTCGAGGATCAACTAAGTTATCGATCATTAAATCACCTAACGTTTCAAAGTTACCAAAATAATCCTCGATATCATTATTCTTAAAACCATGAGTAAGTATAGAGTAAGCACCCGGATTATTTTCTATAGCATTTATAATTCCAACGTATTTAGGTTTATCTATAACGTTACTTACTTGTAAGACGTAATTTGCAGAGGCAATTCGATTAGACGCTTGCAATGTTTTAATTCCAATTAAAAGTGTACAACCAGTAAAAATCAAACCACCGACAATACCGATTGTTTGAATAAGATCAAAATTATTTTTTAAAAAGTTTTTCATATTCATAATTGTTGAATTAAATCATATGTGCGCCGGGTTGGACTCGAACCAACGATGCCCATTGGGCGGGAGATTTACAGTCTCCTGGAATAGCCGCTATCCGACCGGCGCTTATTGATTCACCAACCAAATATATTCCAAAAATCTACAAAACACAACCTAAGTACAAATCTTAATTTCAGCAACCATAAGCGAGAGGTGGGCTACAAACTACCGAGAGGATAGCTTTTGCTACTATTTGGATAAAAAAGATATTCTTTTTGCGCGGCTCGGAGGCCGAGCGGGCACGGTCTCCGACCTAAACGTCGGAGGAGCGAGGCCGGAGGTGCCAACGAAAGTTCACGCCGGGAACTTGAGTGATAGCAAAAGGAATATCTTGTTTATACCAAAGAATCTAATCGGTTCACTGAAATTAAGATTTCTACTCCTCCTTCTCTTCTCGCATATCCGCAAATCCCCCGCCATTGCTTTCACTCTTCCCGTTGCGAGGTTTAATCTTCTTCAAGTGCTGACCGAGCAAATTATCGGTTTTCAAAAGAAAAATTTTAAACTTCCGGAGCCACTTCGAGAGTAGGTTACTCAAATACAAATCCGCTCGCTCTGGCAGTTCAGAAACGAGCCACCGTTCAAAAAAACTCCGCTTGTCTCGCTTTTCGCCATCGTCCTCGACTCTCGGCAAAGCTCGGACTACCAGAAATAAAATCGTCCCGAGCGAAAGCATCAAAAGAATATTTAGTAAAAAAGACAACATTTTCCAAGTTTTAGCTTGCGTGCTCGGTTTTGGTAATTTTCTACAACCTAAAACCTAACACCTATAACCTCAACTTAAACTTCCAACCTCGAAAAATTATTCACTCGAATATTTTCGCCCACTTGAGCCACCACCTCCTTAATTAAGTCCTGGACCATGCGGCTCTCATCTTTTATGTAAGGCTGTTTTAAAAGTTCCTCGACATTCGCGGGAGCCGAAGCGGCAATCTGCATAGCGAGTTCATGCGCCAATCCCTTAAAAGGATCAGACCTCACCACAAAATCCGTCTCCGCTCTCAAATCCAAAATCACGCCAATTTTCCCGGCGTGGACATAAGAATGGATCAAACCAGCGCCGGTTTCTCGCCCCGCTCTTTTCTCGAATTTATTTAACCCCTTCTCTTTGATAATCTGTGCGGCTCTATCAAAATCTCCGTCCGCCTCCAAAAGGGCTCGCTTGCACTCCATCACCCCGGCCCCGCAAAGATCACGAAGTTTTTGCACGTTCACGGCGTCAATACTCATAAGCTTTAAATAAACCTGCCTTTTATTTTATCAAAATCCTTAGCTCACGTTAACTGCCGTCTCTTCGACCGGCATAACCGGTCCAGCCGGCGTCGCGCTTTTTCCTTCTCTCATCGCCTGTTCCATTTTACCCAAAAACCATTCCACGCTCTTCCTGGACTTATTGTTCCCAACCACAAAGTAATCCAAATCGCTCGGATCACCGTCAATATTTGCAAAAGCCAAGACCGGGATCTTGAGTCGCTTCGCTTCCCGGACCGCGGTGGTGTGAAGATTGGGATCAACCACCAAAAGAACATCCGGCAACCGGTTTAAGTTTTCCAATCCCCCCAAAACTTCTTCAAGATGATTCATCTTGCTCTCGATAATCGCTCTTTCTTTCTTGGTGTATTTCTCAAAAACTCCCGTTGCCGCGTCGGCCCGGAGCTTTTTCAAATATTCCACTCGCTTCGAGATAATCTTAAAATTCGTGAGCGTCCCTCCCAACCATCGGCTGACCACGTAAGGATAACCAAATTCCTGAGCTAATTTGACAATTCTTTGAAAGGCGGCCGGCTGCGTCCCTAAAAGCAATATCACGCCTTGAGCTTTCGCCTTCACAAAATTCATCGATTGTTCCAAACCTTCGAGTGTTTTGTAAAGATTAATAATCTCAATCCCGCCCCGGTTGGTTAAGACGTAGGGCTTCATCTTGGGATGAGTTTTAGTTTTTTTTCGGCCGTAAAAAACGCCGGCCTCCACCACTTCCTTTAGGCTTTCCTCTGGGAATAAATCCCCTTCTTTATCGATGGTAGATTCCTCAATCATTTTTTTAGCCCAGCTCTTAGAACTGGGCCCAAAGATTATAAACGAAAGATTAAAAAAGTAAAGCCCGGTTGTGAAATTCAAATTTTCCAAGACTTTTAGTCTCTTGAATTTCTACCATCTGGATCAGCTTTCTAAATTTCCTAATCGGGTAAACCCTATAAAAAAGGGAGGGGCGATCCAATGAAGGACCGCCCCGCTACGAGTGAAGATTTCCACATTCCACGCCCGGCGCGTGAATGGTCCGCTTGTATAGCTCTGGGTCTACACCCAGGGTGACAACGCGCGGGTGGCCACTAAACTCTCTTACCTCTTGAGACGATTAAACCCGCCCATGAAGCAAGCTAGCTAGTTGTCGGCAACTCGCATCGCCGAACTTAGCCAAAGCATCACCTTCAGAAGTACACGAGGAGATTTTCCTTTGGTCTTTCGGATCACCCTTTCGAGGATCACCAGGATATCGATTCCTCTCAACTTCAGCAACCGCGTCCGACTTGCCTCGTTGCAAGCAACAAGAGCTAGTCTTTCGACAGGCCAGATGTTGGACTCCTAAAGCACATGCCGAAACCTTCTTTTCGGCGGGCTAAGCCTTAGCGACCCGATTGGAAACCTTTCGGCCCCTCCTGGGTTGCCTCAGCCTTCGCCCAAACGATTCTGCGTCAAAGAACAAAAAAGGACAGAATTTAAATATATACCCGCCCCAAATCGTGTCAATGTAATAAAATGAATAAACTGTTCATAGGCTGTGAATAAGATTTACCATCATTTAATAAGCGAAAACCCCCAAAACCGAAATCTTGGGGGTCATATTTGCAGGGCCGGGGAGTGATGAAGTTGGGATCGGCTACGCTCGGGAGGGTCAGTAGCGAGCGCAGGACATCATCCCCGGCCCATTATTGGCTTTATTGGCATTTGACTATTACAAAAACCTACTCTAAAAGTATCATAAAACAAACAAAAAGTAACCCTGCTGGTAAAAAAACAGTCCCGCTAGGCCATACCAAAAGTGGTCTAAGCGGGACTTGTTCCCTTTTTCGAGCCTCTCTGACCAATCACCCAAAGAACCCACGATGGGAATCCTTTGAGGAATAGAGCACTTCAACACACCAGGCACGCCGGCTCATAACGATCAGCAAGACTCTTTAACCCTGGTCGCGCCAGAGAGCTCTGGCTACAAACCAGGATCAGGAATCTCCTCTAGGAAGGGAGTCCGAGAGAAATCCTACTGGAGCTAAGCCGCAGCCGCTCCAAGTAAAAACAAGGATACTCCTCTCACAATCTGTGTCAACCCTCTCACAAAATCACCCCTCCCCCTATCAACTCCCCATCTTTCGAGTAAAATACCGCCGACTGCCCCGCCGCCACAAACTTCTGCGGGGTCTTAAAAACAAGTTCCCAAGTTTGTGATTTGCTATTTGGTGCTTGTGATTTGCAAAGCTCGGCTTCGCAAAGCTGCTGCCTATACCTCACTCTCGCCATTACATCTATTCCCTTATTCGTGCGAATTAGAGAATAGTAGGCGGGATTTACAAAATTTAGTCCAGTCAGCAAAACTTCCGTCTTGGTCAAACTTTCATCGTCATCCTCTGCCACCGTCAAAGTATTGCTCGCGACATCTTTATTTACCACATACACCGGCTTGGTTTCGTGCCTCCCCTTCTTGACACTTGACACTTGACACTTGACACCAATATGTCTTTGTCCAATCGTATAAAAATGCGCACCGTTGTGCTCGCCCAATTTTTCCCCCGCCACACTCAAAACCTCGCCGCGCTTCTCGGGCAAATAAACTTTCAAAAAATCATCTAGCGTCACCTTTCCTAAAAAACAAATCCCCTGCGAATCTTTTTTCTCCGCCGTTGGCAGTCCCGCCTTCCTGGCCATTTCTCTCACCTCCGATTTCAAATAATCTCCGATCGGAAACAGCGCGTGCTTGAGTTGCTCCTGCGTCAAAGTCCACAAAAAATAACTCTGATCTTTTTGCGCGTCCCGCGCAGTGAAAAGTGACAAGTTATTTGAGGCAAGTAAATCCGAACTCTTCAACTTCTTGAATCCCAAACCTGTCGCTTGTCCCTTGTCTCTTGTCGCTGTGCGGCGAAGCCGCACATAATGCCCCGTCGCTACATAATCCGCCCCCCACTTCCGCGCCTTCTCCAAAAAAAGCCCAAACTTAATCTCCCGATTACATTCAATATCCGGATTTGGCGTCTGTCCCGCCCGATACCCTTCAATCATATAATCAATCACTCTCTCCTTATACTCCTTCTGAAAATCCCAAATATGAAACGGAATGCCGAGTTTCTCCGCCACCTCCATCGCGTCCATCGCTTCTTTGAAACAAGACCGATCCGGCTGAACATAGCACTTCAAATACACCCCCGTAACATCATAGCCCTGGTTCTTTAAAAGCATCGCCGCCACCGAACTATCGACACCACCACTCATACCTACAAAAACAGAACGTTTCTCTCGAGAACCGCCGGACACTTGCCCGCCGTAGCCTTGGCGAAGGTGGGTCCCGACAAACACAGTCTTTTTCTTGGTTTTACCAGTTCTTGACAACATACTCATCTTTGCTAAACTTAACGTGTCAAACCTCTCCCCACTTTCGTGGGGGGATTTTTATTTGCCATAAGACACAAAGTCTCTCAACTTTTTAAGATTGATATACTTAGCTCTTTGAATAAGCTCCCTTGAGATATGGCCTTTCGTAGACATAACCAAAACCCTTTTGTTTTGAGATTTCACGGTATCTAAAAGGGACGCAAAATCGCTGTCTCCGGACATCAGAATTAGGGTATCGAAGTTATCAATATTCTTGAGCACATCGATTGTAAGTTCCACATCCAAATTTCCTTTCCATTCAAAAGCGCTTTTAGAAACCCTGATTCTTTTCACCTCTTTCGCTTTTACCACATAACCAAGTTCTTCAAGCTTCTTTAGAAAATGATTTTGTTTATCGTTTTCGCCAACTCGCCCCGTATAAAAATAAATTGCTCGCAAATCGCATTCTTTCTTAAAATACTCTTTCAGTCTCTTGTAATCCACTTTCCAACGCAAAGTTTGCTGCGAATAAAGAATATTCGCCGCGTCCACAAAAACATATACCCTACCTTTAGTAAAACTACCAATCATATCCAGCCAAATATATCAGAATTATTTGATGTTGACAAATTCGTAAAAGTAGTATACATTATAGCCAGAAACTTGATACTGGTTTATAGGCAGTTTTTGGGAAATTTTTCTCTCTCAAGAACTGTCTGTAAACAATCAACTAACGTAGCCAGCGAGGAGGAGATTTATGTCGCCACAAGAAAAGATGTTCTGGAAAGTTTTCGTTTGCCTCATTGCCATCTTTGGCGTGTGGGGCATAACACAGATACCACGCTCCGAATCATCCGTACGTCGCAGAAGTTCCGCACCGCGGAGTATGGACATTCACGACCTGCTTGGAAGAGAATGACAGCCCGGTCATCATCTTTTCGGAGCCCCATCTCGTCACACCCGACGGCAATGTCATGAAGGCAGAATTCTTCGACGGCCCCACAAGTCTCTGCTACAAAGACACCCTCACGTTGCCGGCAAAGACCGTGCGGTGGGAAGATCGAACTCTCTACTACAATCCCGGCAAACCCAACCGCTACGGCCATCCGTCCGGCTGGATCCATTCGACAACATAAGTCCTCTACATCACTGGGTATCATCGAACCCCGCCACCACGCACCACGGCGGGGTTTTGATTTTCGCTTCAAATTCCCAAAACCTAAAAGCGGAAATCATCCCGAGCTCGGCGAGGGATTACCAAACTAAAAATGCTATAATATAGGCGAAACTGGTGATTCTCAAAACTCATTCGCATCATTAGTAAGCATTCGTATATTGGCATCGCTATTATGAAGATAAAAAACTTCCAAAATCTCGCTCTCACCAAAACCAGAAAAGACGCCCTCAAAATCGCCGAAGCTGGTTTAGAAGCCATCGACACCCAAAAAATTATCAAAGAAAAAATCCAACTCAAAAAAAATTCTTTAGTAATCGATCAAAAAACTTTTTCTCTGAAAGGCGTAAAAAATATCTATGTGGTCGCCATCGGCAAATGCGCGGGCGAAGCCAGCCTCGCTCTTGAAAAAGTTTTAGATAAAAAAATCAAGGCCGGCATCGCGCTCGACGTCAAAAAAGTCACAGGTTTAAAAATCATCCGGTCATTAGCCGGCTCCCATCCCCTCCCCTCGCGAAGAAATACCGCCGCCTCCCTCCAAATTATCAACCTTATCAAAAACCTCGCCGAGGATGATTTAATAATTTTCCTGATCTCCGGCGGCGGCTCTTCTCTCCTCTGCGTTCCAAAAAGCGGGACTTGCGAAGAAGAAACTCTCATCGACCAAAAGTTGATGGCCTCGGGCGCCACGATTGATGAAATGAACACCGTCCGCAAACATCTTTCCCAAGCCCGCGGCGGCTATCTGGCCAAGTACGCCTACCCGGCCAAATCCATCGCCCTCATCTTTTCAGACGTCGTCGGCAACGACCTGGAGTTCATCTCCTCAGGCCCAACCGTCAAAGACGCGACCACCGTCCGCGACGCTCTCCAAATTTTAAATAAATATAACATCCAAAAAGTCTGCTCCATAAAAAACTGCGGCTTAATCGAAACTCCCAAAAACGATGAATTTTTCAAAAAAGTCTCGAACCTAATCTTCGTTTCAAACGAGGTCGCCCTAAAAGCCATGGCCAAAACCGCCAAAAAATTAGGATACAGAGTCAAAATCTGCACAAGCTGTTTGAAAGGCGAAGCTCGCAACGAGGGCGCCAAAATCGCTGCTGAAATCAATCGCGCCAAACCCAAAACCGTCCTTCTCTACGGCGGCGAAACCACTGTTAACGTCAAAGGTAAAGGTAAAGGCGGTCGCAATATGGAGTTAGCGTTAGGCGCCCTTTCTCGAATCCAAAAAGGATCCCTCGTTCTTTCCTTCGCCTCCGACGGCATAGATAACACGCCTCTAGCCGGCGCCATCTGTGATAAAATGACCAAGGAAAAGGCCGAAAAGTTGAAATTGAAACCTATCTCATATCTAGCCGAAAATAACTCCTATCCGTTTTTCAAAAAAACCGGCGACTATCTTTTAACCGGTCAGACCGGATCGAATGTTTCGGACTTAGTCATCGCGATTAAGGAATAGGCTTGAAACTAAAAATAAAACTCAAACAAGTATTGAATATTGAAAAGCGCTTTACTACACTAATCTACGATCGTAGATTAGTGTAGTAAAAACCAAAATCAACCGCAAAAAATATTAAAACTATGTCCAAAAAATTAGTGGTTTTAATGGATTCTGTTGGCATCAAAGACGTCGCTCAAGTCGGCGGGAAAAACGCCTCATTGGGCGAAATGCTTCAAACTCTCAAACCCAAAGGAATTAATATCCCCAGTGGTTTTATTGTGACTGCCCAAGCTTATCAATATTTTTTAAAAACCACCGGCCTCCAAAAATTTATTAAAGATGCCCTGAAGGGCCTCAACACCAAAGATTTAAAAAATCTTAGCCAACGGGGTAAATTAGTTCGCGACAAAATTATCGAGAAAAATTTTCCGGCCGATCTAAAACGGGAAATTATCAAGTTTTATAAACAAATGGAAAAGCAATACGGCCAAAATGTCGACGTCGCCGTCCGCTCTTCCGCCACTGCCGAAGATTTGCCCGGCGCTTCTTTCGCTGGCGAACATGAAACATATTTAGGCATCCGCGGCGAGGGCGAACTTCTAAAAGCCGTCCGCGCCGCCATGGCTTCCCTTTTCACCGACCGCGCCATCTCCTACCGCGTCGACAAAGGCTTTGATCACTTCAAAATTTCTCTTTCGGTCGGTATTCAAAAAATGGTTCGCTCTGATTTGGGCGCCTCGGGCGTGATGTTCACTCTCGACACCGAATCCGGCTTCAAAGATGTCGTTCTAATCAACGCCGTTTGGGGTTTGGGTGAAATGATTGTTCAAGGCAAAGTCACCCCCGATGAATTTTTAGTCTGGAAAGGGCCGCGTCAGTCCGCGTCTAGTCAGCATCAGTCAGCATCTTTGCCGATTATCAGTCGCAAACTCCAGATCAAAGATCAAAAGATGATCTACGCCAAACATCCAACCGGCATCAAGGCCACCAAAGTTATTCCTTGCACTCCCAAAGAAAAACATTCGTTTGTTATCAGCGACAAAGAAGTCCAAAGGCTGGCGGAATGGGGCGTCCTAATCGAAAACCATTACACCCAAAAAGCTAAAAAATGGACTCCGATGGATATGGAATGGGCCAAAGACGGCAAAACCGGCGAACTTTTCATTGTTCAGGCCCGACCCGAAACCATCCATGCTTTAAGAGATTTTTCCAAAGTTAAAGAGTATATCCTCGACCCGTCCGAAGTTAAAAGTCATAAGTCAAAAGTTATTGTGACCGGCGCCTCGGTTGGTTCACAAATCGCCACCGGCAAAGCCAGAATTATTATGGACGTGAAAGGCGTCGGCGCTTTCAAAAAAGGCGAAGTTTTAGTGACCGACATGACCGACCCCGACTGGGAACCCATTATGAAAATCGCCTCCGCGATTGTGACGGACAAAGGCGGGCGCACTTCGCATGCCGCTATCGTCTCCCGCGAACTCGGCATCGCTTGCATCGTCGGCTCCGGAAACGCCACGAGCAAAATCAAAACCGGCCAAGAAATTACCGTGGACACCACCGGCTCCGAAGGCATCGTTTTCAACGGCGCTTTGAAGTTTAAAGTCGTCGAACACGACATCAAAAAACTGCCGAAACCAAAAACGCACATCATGGTCAACATCGCCACTCCCGACACGGCCTTCGAAAAATCTTTCCTGCCCGCGAAAGGCGTGGGGCTCGCGAGAGAAGAATTTGTCATCGCCTCCACGATCGGCATTCACCCGCTCGCGCTTTTAAACTACACAAAGATGAAGGGAAAAATTAAATCAGAAATCGATCGCCGCACCTACGGCTGGAAAAACAAAACCCAATTCTATGTTGATAATCTGGCCTACGGCATCGCCAAAATCTGCGTTGCCTTCCATCCTTACCCCGTTCTCGTTCGCTTCTCTGATTTTAAAACCAACGAATACCGCGCGCTAATTGGCGGCACTCTCTACGAGCCATTAGAAGAGAACCCGATGATCGGCTGGCGCGGCGCTTCCCGCTATTACGATCCCAAATTCAAAGACGCTTTCAAACTAGAGTGTTTGGCCATCAAAAAGGTCCGCCAAGAATTTGGTCTTAATAATGCCATCCCGATGATTCCGTTTTGTAGAACTCCGCAAGAGGGAAAAACTGTCGTTGACCTAATGGCCAAATTCGGTTTAAAACGTGAATCTAAAAACTCCGATCATCGATCATCGAACCTCGATCATTCTTTGAAAATCTACGTCATGTGCGAAATCCCGGCCAACGTTTTACTCGCCGATGACTTCCTTTCCATCTTCGATGGTATGTCCATTGGCTCCAATGATTTGACCCAGCTCACTCTCGGCCTCGACCGTGACGCCGGCACCCTCACGCATATCGCCAACGAAAATGACCCCTCGGTAAAAAAATTGATCGCCGAAATAATCCACAAGTGTAAGGCCAAAAAGAAATACATCGGCATCTGTGGCCAAGCTCCGTCTGACCATCCCGACTTCGCCAAATTCCTCGTCGAAGAAGGCATCGAAAGTATTTCCCTAAACCCCGACACCGTTGTCTCCACTACAATCGCCATCGCCGAAACCGAGAGAAAACTTCACAAAAAGTAGTGTTTTTGTTTATAATTAACCCTATATGAAAACCCAATTTTTCACTATCAAACCCTGGGAAAAGGACTATCTCGAAACCAAAATTAAGGAGTTAAACCTCCCCATCGAGGCCGAATACTTCGAAGACCATCTCGACAAAGACCACTTGCCCAGTGATAAGAGCGCCGAAATCATCTCCGTTTTTGTGGGTTCCCAAATTGATAAACCCGTCCTCGACGCTTTTCCAAATTTAAAACTCCTCACCACTCGTTCGACCGGCTACGACCATATTGACGTCTCCGCGGCCAAAGCCAAAAACCTCCCCGTCGCCTACGTCCCCGGCTACGGCGAAAACACCGTCGCCGAATTCGCTTTTGGTTTGATCCTCGCCCTTTCAAGAAAAATTTACCTCTCTGTTGATCAAATCCGCGAGTCCGGCAGCTTCAATCTCGATCGTCTCCAAGGCTTCGACCTCAAAGGCAAAACTTTGGGCGTCGTCGGCACTGGCCACATTGGCAAACACATGATCCGCATGGCCAAAGGTTTTGATATGAACGTGGTCGCCTGTGACGCATTCCCCGACCAAGAATTCCAAGAAGCCGTCGGCTTTGAATATCTCTCGCTCGAAGATTTGTTAAAGCGAAGCGACATCGTCACTTTGCACGTCCCGTATATGAAAGAAACTCACCATCTTGTAAACGCCACCACTATCCAGTTAATGAAAAAAGGCGCGTATTTAATCAACACCGCCCGCGGCGCAATCGTTGAAACCGAAGCCCTCGTGCAAGCTCTCAAAAATGGCGATCTCGCCGGCGCCGGCCTCGACGTCCTCGAAGAAGAAGGCATCATTGACGATGAACTCGATTTCATCGTCGGCGGCCACCCCGAAGAACACAATCTAAAAACCGTCCTCGCCGACCATGTTTTAATCGATATGCCTGGCGTCATCGTCACCCCCCACAACGCCTTCAACACTCGCGAAGCTCTGGAGCGTATTCTCGCGACCACCCTCGAAAGCATCCGAAGTTTTCTCTCCGGCACTCCCAAAAATTTAATTGAGTAAAATAAAAAAACCCGCCAGAGGTCCGAAGACATAGCGGGAAGCAGTTGGTCTGCTCAGTCCTTTTTGATTCAATTCACTCGGATGAGTGGGCAGAAACGTTGTTTTGCCGGTCGAACGTATTCGCCGATGACGGCGAAGAATCCACCGACTTTCTGACCTGTCTGCGAGTGTTCTGCATTCCAGACGATTTCAAAGATTGGCCCAATCGTGTGATCCGAAATCCACTGGCCGATCATTGATCCTCGTCTAGTGATCGTCGAAAGAGTGCTTTCCTTTTCCACTTGCCTTTCAGCAACTGTTTGCCTTATCCCCACGACGATGGAATAAATAATCGTGAATATGGCTCCATCGATAAGGCAAGCACATGTTGCCGCCCACAAACCCAGCATGGCACACAACCCCGCTCCAACTAGGAAGAAGAGGGTGATACGTGGAATAAAGTGGCCGACCTTCCTGAACCGCAAGAAAGCCAGAGGGAATAGAATTGTCCCCCAGAAAAGCTTGCAGATGTTGAGTTTTTCTGGGTCTGCTTCCCACACCCACAGGAAGAAGCGTAGAAACAGCGATCTCCTCGAGATTGTCAATGTACGCATGGTGCTCTCCTTTCGTTCGGTTTAGTCAAAACTTCGTATTATCAGAGTTCCATCCGAAGAAAGGATAGCATATAAATACGGTGATGCCAAGTGTAAATTAAGGCCAGAAATTTCAGTATCGGGGTGCTATAATTTAAGTTCAACCACTAGCATGAAAATCAAATCCATCACGGCCCGCCCTGAACTCGACTCGCGCGGCGAGTGGACCATTGAAGTCCGTCTCAAACTCCAAAACGGCCTTGAATCGGTCGCTTCTGTCCCCCAAGGCAAAAGTCGTGGTTCAAGCGAGGCGGTTTATGTAAAGCCGAACATCGCCATCAGAAATATCGAAAAAATTATCGCGCCTGCGCTGAAAGGCCTCCACGCCGGCAATCAAAACTTTATCGATCACTGCCTTTTAAAACTCGACGGCACCAAAAACAAATCCAAACTTGGCGCGAACGCTACCTTGGGCGTCTCTGTCGCCGCCGCTAAAGCCGCCGCCCTTTCTCAAAACATTCCTCTTTGGAAACACATCGCTCACCTTCTCGAATACAAAAGAAAACGCGACGACTTCCCAAAACTTTTTGTGAACGTCATAAACGGCGGCCTCCACACCAAAAACAATCTCGACTTTCAGGAATACTTGATCATCCCGAAATCCAAAAATATCAGCGAATCCGTCAAAATTGCGTTAACTCTTTACAAAAAACTAGGTGAGTACCTAGGCCAGCACTTCGGCAAAGACGCCACCGGGTTAGGCGACGAAGGCGGTTTCGCCCCTAACCTCGACGACAACCTCGAACCCTTTCGAATCTTGACCCACGTCGCCAAACTTAGCCATTTAGAAAATAAAATTCAATTCGGTCTCGACGCCGCCGCCTCAAACATCAAAAAATCTCCCGCCGCCCTTTCCAAGCTTTATGCCGAACTGAAAATCAAATATAAACTCCACTACCTCGAAGATCCGTATAAAGAAAAAGATTTTAAAAACTTCACTAAACTAAACCAAGCCATCGGCAAAAACACGCTTCTTTGCGGCGACGATCTGACCACTACCAACGTGGAGCTAATGAAGAAAGCCCACGCGGCAAAATCTATCAACTCAATCATCATCAAACCCAACCAAATCGGCACGCTCACTGAAACTCTCGCCGCCATCGAACAAGCCAAAAAGTGGGGCTGGAAAGTGGCGGTTTCGCATCGGAGCGGCGAAACCCAAGATGACTTCATTGCTGACCTCGCTTACGGCTCCTATGCCTATGGCCTCAAGCTCGGTGCTCCCGCCCGTGGCGAACGCGTTGCCAAATATAACCGCCTCCTCGAAATCGACCAAGAGAACTAGTGAAGATCCTAAGCGCGGATTTCCTTGTTCCCTTTACTACTCACTACACTAATCTACGATCGTAGAATAGTGTAGTAAAAAATCCGCTCATCAAAACCAATCATTCAGTTAAATCAATAGTGCCCAACTTTTCTGCGCTAAATATATGGACATACTGACTAATTCTAATAAATCTTAGGTCCTCAAGAAATTCTTCTGGAATCTTAACCTTGCCCATCCAAACGCTCTTTTGAAGCATCTTAAATCCTAGCCGCGAAAGAGACACTCTTAGCCAATCTCGTTTATGTCTGTCTTTTTCAGGAATATCGAAAATAACAATTTTAACAGTGTCATCTTTTTCCTTTTCATATCTCCCAAACTTCACATCAAAACCCTTGGATTTCAAAACCTTCTCTCGCCCGACAGCAGTAATTTTCAACCTTGTCTTACCCGCCACAAGTCCTTCTCTCTTTAGTTTAGAAATCAAATTATAGAACCTCTGTCTCTCCCTCGCCTCATTGATCCGATCAATCCGCGAGTACTCAAGCCGGCGAAAATTTCTGTCCATTTTTGAATACGAGGACCCATATCCCGATTCCAAGATCGACGTAACAACATCTGTAGCCGTCATCAGCCCTTCTCCTAAAATTTCTAAAATTTTTACAGTTAAACTTTTCTTCATTAGTTATGAGAGTAAATCTAACTACCAACACTCCCACACTCCTATCTTACTACACTACTCTACGATCGTAGAATAGTGTAGTAAACTGGGGATAACCGTTACAGTTGTAGACGGGTATAATTGTTATACTCCAAAATGTTTCTAGTCTTTACCGGCAACGGCAAAGGTAAAACCACGGCCGCGTTGGGCCAAGGGTTAAGATCGATCGGCGAGGGCCGGCACGTTTTAATGGTCCAATTCATCAAAGGCCCCTGGAAGTCTGGCGAAGACACCTCTTATAAAAAACTCGCCCCCTACCTCAAAATTGTGAAAATGGGGCTGGGTTTCGTGGGCATTTTAGGCGACAAACTCCCCCGCTCCGACCATAAAAAAGCCGCCCAAAATGCCTTAAAATACGCCCGAAAAGAAGTGGCGACTGGCAAGTGGCAAATGCTCATTATGGATGAAATATCGAACGCCCTTAAACTCAAATTGATCACTTTGAAAAGTGCCCTGGATCTATTAAAATACGTTAGACCTCGCGTGGAACACGTTATCTTCACTGGCCGCGACGCGCCGAAAAAGTTTATCGAGCTCGCCGATCTGGTCACGGAAATGAAAGAAATAAAACACCCCTACATGAAAGGCATCAAAGCCAAAAAAGGTTTAGAATACTGAAAACAATTATTCTAATTTCTAAATAACCTAATTATTCTAAAA
>JACQBP010000005.1 GCA_016194445.1 Candidatus Liptonbacteria bacterium
GTTTCGCGCCTTAGATGGACTGCCTTGACCCCATGACGTTTGCGATGCCGCGGCTCTTCAGCTGGGATAGCTGAGTCGAGCCGCGAATCTTCGCGTCAAAGGGGTTCGGGTAGTTATTCATTGAAACTCCCCGTGATCCGATTTATCAACTTGATGTCAAAGCATGGAGTCCAGGATCACATATCAGCTCTCCACCCCACCGTCAACCTTTAATTATCCCCACCCGCCTACCATCTACTATCTTATCTTAACGATCGTCTGGAAAAGATAGTAATAATTTTTTTAAGTCCTATTCTAATTTCCAAACCGCCATTCGCCCTTCGTACGATCATTCCACTATAAAGGAATATTCTTTTATAGTGGAATGACTAAATATCTAAGTTGCCGTTGGCCCGGAGCGGATATTTTTTCTTCCGCAGATACGCCATATACCCCGCCGCCGCGATCATGACTGCGTTATCCGTGTTGTATTTCTGCTCCGCCACCAAAAAATTAACCCGCCCGTTACTTTTTACATATCCCATGTTTCTCTTCAACTTACTTGTTCTATGTCTCATGTCACTGTTTAACTTTCTTATTGCTTGTCTCATGTCGCTTCTCAACTTCTTATTGGCTGCCACCCCTCCCGAAAGCATCACTGACTTCGCGCCAAACTCCAGCGCCGCCCGCATTGTTTTTTTCACTAGAACTTCTATCGCCGCTTTTTGAAAGGAAGCTGCGATATCAGCATTAGTTATTTTTAAGAGTGGCGAAGTTTCTAAATGCGACCCGAGCGGGTACTCCCTCAAGAAATACAAAACCGAAGTCTTGAGTCCCGAAAAACTAAAATCAAAATTTTTATCGTGAATCATCGGCCGCGGAAATTCTATCGCCGCTGGATTTCCGAGTCGAGCTAATTTCTCAAGCGCCGGTCCGCCCGGATAGGGGAGTTTGAGTAGCCGCGCCACTTTATCAAACGCCTCACCCACCGCATCGTCTCTCGTCTCCCCCAATTTCTTCCAAGTTTTTAAGTCTTTCATCAAAAGTAAAACTGTGTGCCCACCGCTCACAATAAGTGCAATGGCCGGAAATATCTTCGATCTTCGATCTTCGAACTTCGAACGAGTTTTTCGCGGCAACAAAAAACTATAGAGATGTCCCTCCAAGTGATTCGTCCCAACTAGTTTGGAAATTGGAAATTGAAAATTGGAAATTATTTGTTTCGCAAAGCTGATTCCCGTCCATAATGCCGGCTCAAGTCCCGGCCCCACGGTGACCGCGATCAAATCAATATCTTGACACCTGACACCTGACACCTGACACCTTTTCCAAAGTATTGGCAAATTTTTGAGATGTTCTCTTTTTGCTAAATTCGGCACCACCCCTCCAAACGGTTCGTGAATTTTTATCTGCGACGCCACCAAATTTTTCAAAACCTTAAACTTCGTCCACCGCAAACCACCGGACGCTTCCACTAAAGCCACCCCTGTTTCATCACAGCTTGTCTCAATGCCAAGAATTATTTTCTTCATTCGTAGCGCCAGCGGGATTCGAACCCGCGTTACCGCCGTGAAAGGGCGGTGTCCTAGACCAGGCTAGACGATGGCGCCATTATTAACTTTTCAATTGCTACCCGCTTTTTCCAGGACTTTAGCTGAAGTTCGCGGGCGGATGCTTCTTTTCTGGTCATAAACTCCTCGACTTTTACTAGTTTCCAGGGAATATAGGCCTTTGTCGATATCACCTTTCCGGAATTATGATAAGTCAATCGATTACTTACGTTATTAGTGGATCCGATGTAATACCTTCCGTTTGTAATCGATTGTAAGATATAAACCGCAAAAGGCATAGGATTATAGCCATTAGTCCCGATTCCGACTTTGTCGGAATCGAGGATCCTCGATCCGCGACCATGGGTCGGGATCGGGAACGATGAGGCCAAAATATCGTTTCTCATCTTACATAATTTGCCGATAGTTATCAACACGAGCGGCCTCTAAAATTGTTATAATTTAGAGAGCCAAAATGAAATTTAGCAAGCGAGTTTTAGGTTTCTTTAAGAGAAAAAATTCCACCCAGCTTCACTTTTTATGATAATGCCATCCAAAAATATAAAGTAAAATGTTTCATGTTTCACGTTTCAAGTTCCATGGTAAAGGTGGCTTCACCATCCTCGAACTCATTATCTTCGCGGCTATTTTTTCCATCATCGCCATCGCTTTCGTGGGCATCTTAATTTCGGTTGTCCGAGTCCAAAGCCGAGAAAGCGCCAGTGGCGAAGTCAACCGGCAAAGTCAGTTTCTGATGCATACCATTCAGCGCTACATCGAAGAATCAAGCATGGTTTCCATCAACGAAGAATTTAGCAACGACTTAAACACCACCTCCTCGCAAGTAGTTTTAAGGATGGCCTCAAGCACCGGACCGTGTGACGTTAATCCTCCTTCGCCAGGCAGTGACTGCCCCTCGAATGCCGCCCTCACCCGCATTTATTTTGTGAGTTCGACCGGCCAGATTTATCTTCAAGAAAATTATAACTACGTTGCGGCTACTTATCTTGGTGTGCCGCAAGCCTTAACCAGCGACCGGATCTTTGTCGATCAACTCGAATTTAAAAAACACGCTAATCCTTCGAGCCACGATTTGGTGGATGTGTTAATCTCGCTCCACTACAACACTCCGAACATCCAAAAAAGATTCGCTCAAATTCTCCAAACCTCGGTGGCGAGAGTGAACGCCGCCGTCTTCGACTCTGATATCGTTCCTAGTTCGACTGCGAATAATTTAAATCTCGGCGTTGTCGGCAAAACCTGGGCCTCAGTGAACGGTGTTATTTCCTTTAATGGTGATAGCGTGGGCATTCAAACTGGTGCAAATACTCAACATAGCCTCGAGATATCAGGCGAACCCGTCGAGATCAATACTAACGCCTTTTTCCTAGCCGGCGTGGGAGGGATCGGAATTGGAACAACTACAGTTGATACTTACCAAAACTTAATCGTCACTGGCAATGGTGGACTAAGACTTTGGCAAACCGGAGGTAAACCGACTTGCAACAGTGATGATCGCCGCGGCCTGGTTTGGTTTTTGAGAAAAGAAAGCTCCGGTCTTTCTAACGACTACCTTCAAATTTGTATGTATGCTTATGGTTCTATCCAGTGGGTCAATCTTTACGCCACCTCAACCAATTTCTAAACCTGATTTTCTTCAACCTAACACCTAGTTCCACTGTTCACAACTCTCCTTGTAGTTCGGCCCACTTCCGTTAAAATTAAATTAAACTATGCCTCAAGGTAAAAATATCCTCATCGCTTCAATCGTGGTCGTGGCCGTTATCGTCCTGGTCGTTTTTGGCTTTATGAAAAAGCCAAGTCCAGCCCCCACCCAAGATCAAAACCCGCCCAATACAAGCAGTGAAAACACCGCCTCAAGCGTGCCCAAAACTCCTCCTCCCCCAATCACCCAAACTAAAACTCCACCCAACGTCGTGGTTCCCGAAGAAAATTCTAAAAACGTTCCCGCGAACGTCGCTAAACCGGAAAATGTGAGCGTCTTGAATTCCGACGCCGGCACCAAATTTCGCACCTTCAAAATCAGCGCCGCCGGCAACCAGTTTACCCCGAATACGATGATCGTAAAAGCCGGCGATGTTCTAAAAATCGAGTTTACCGCCGTCGATAAAAGTTACGATTTCACTCAACCCAATTACGGCATCCGCCCTTTTTCAACCGAAAAAGGTAAAACTAGGATTCTCAACTTTCAAGCCGGCGGTCTCGGCAAGTTCACTTTTTACTGCACTCTCTGCGGCGGCCCCACCAAGGGTCCGGTTGGCTACCTTATCGTCACCCAATAACCCAAATCCTACAACCTAGTTCAAAGATGTCCAAAAAACTTTTATTCATTCTTGTAACGGTGATGGTCCTTCTTCTCGCGATTGTGATTTGGCTTTTTCTAAAGGTTAGCGATACCGGCTCAACCGTTGCTTCTCCCGCCTCCCCCTATTCCGCCGTTTACTTATCCACCGGCGAAATTTATTTCGGCAAGCTCTCTTGGTTTCCGAGGCCCAAGCTTTCAAACGTCTGGTTTCTTCAACGTAGCTCGGGCGGTGCCAACCAGCCGGGGCTCAATCTCCTCCCCTTCAAGTCCGTCATCTGGGGCCCGGAGAGTGAACTTTATCTCAACTCTAAGGACATCGTCTTCTGGACCAAGATTCGCGCCGACAGCCAAATCATCCCGTTGATGAATCAAGGTTCTGTGAATCCTAATCCCTCGCCCGCTCCCACCCAACCCAAATAAAATTATTTAAAGATGAAAATCGCCGCCAGCAAAAAATTTATCCTCCTTTCAACTCTCCTCATTTTTCTAATCGTCTTCTCGGTTTTATACCTTGCCAACCGGGCTTCGGCTGGCCCACCCTCTGGCGCTCCTGGGTCAACCTTTGGTGTTCTTAAGGTTAGCAATAATCTCTTAAGCATCGGCACCTCCACTCTCTACATTGGTAGCCCTTCAGCCAATCCTTTTACATCTACGAGCAGTCTTCGTGTTCAAGGTCAAGACGCCGGGAGTAGTAATTCCTCTCTTTGGGTTGAAAATTCCGCTAATTCTCCAGCCATGGTTATCCGGAATGACGGCGCGATGAGTATTGGTACTAGTACTTTTAATTCCAATGTTCCCGGCGGCAACGGTTCGGATAAACTGTATGTTGATGGCAAAATCATCGCTAAAAGCATTTTAGCTAACACCATAACCGGCAACATCACTATTAGTGGCAACATTTACGCTAGCCAGATCGCTCCAGGGGCTTTCGGATGTCCTGATTTCGCTCCGGTTTCCGGCCCTCCTTGTGTCTCTCTCCCGTCCGGTGATTATACCTTCCCTTTTAAACTAGGCGTCGGCGCTACGAGCACTGTCAACTTATTTGGCGACCAACTCTCCGTTTTTGGAAGCACAGGCTTAAACGGCGACATCAACTTCTACGGCGCCCCGACCGCAAGATACATTAGAGGTGCCGCCGCTTCTGGTGTTAACGGAGGAGCTCTTTATATTCAAGGTGGCGCTGGCGATGGCAGCGCCACCAACGGAGGAGATCTTTACCTTATTGGCGGCGACTCTGGCTACGCTTTTAATCCTTCCGGCAAAGTCATCATTAGAACAGTATCGGATTCTTCTGGAGCCCAATCTTACATCTCTTTCCAAACTAACGGTTCCACCGAAAGAATGCGGATTTTAAGAAGTGGCACCATCGGTATTGGCACCACCGTTCCCTCTTCCACTCTTCATGTTGTTGGCACTTTCCGGGCTAACACCTCCACTTTTATGGGCAATGTGATTGTCTCAACCACCGGTAGCGGTGTTCAATTTTCTGACGGAAGTATTTTATACACCGCCAATGGTCTTGGCCTTAGCGGTGGCGTCGCCAACTATCTATCACGTTGGTCTTCCGCCTCGACGCTTACAACTTCCACTCTTTTTCAAGATCCTTCGGCCAACATCGGCATCGGCACCGCTACTCCCGGCGCCAAACTTCATGTGAACGGCGATTTCAGAACTACCAGTTCCACTGTTTCTGGCAATGCGTATATAAATGGCAATGTCACCCTGGGCGACGCTTCTTCTGATGCCATTAATTTAACCGGCTCTCTAGTCTCCAATATTAATTTTGCAAATTCTGCTTCTTGGAGCATAAACGTAGCCGATTTTGCTGGTCCCGGGAAAAGCTTAAGTATTTCAGCTGGCAGTTCTACGACAGGAGATGCATGGGGTGTAAATAATGGTGGTGATATTGCCCTGAAAGCTGGAGCAGGCTATAACGTTAATTCTACTCGTAACGGTGTAGGCGGTAATGTGCTTATTCAAGGTGGAGCCGCACCTGGTTATTATTACCCTGTCGGTGGAGATGTTATTTTGGATAGCGGGTATGCTAGCGGAGGGGCTATTAACAAAATGGGGAATCTCATTTTCCGTATTGGCGGCACCGAGCAAATGCGTGTCAACTCAGCCGGCAATATTGGCATCGGCACTGCCACGCCCAGTTACAAGCTCCACGTAGCTGATTCTTTCTTTGCCAGTTCCTCGTTTTCCGGCAATGTTGTCGTCAATGGTCCCTTTGCCGTCAACTTAACCGGTTTGGTCTTGAGCGATGAGGTCGGCTACAAGCGAATCCAGTCTTTTGACACTGAACCTCTTTCTATTAATCCTTTAGGCAATAACGTCGGCATCGGCTCCACAAATCCGGGTGCGAGGCTTGAGATAGCTGATTCCTCTCAAAGCGCCTTGAGGCTCAAAAAAACCGCCGGTTCAGCCGGCAGCGTTGATCTTTTTGTAGCCGTGAGTACCGCCAGCCTATCGCCATCCGGTGCCTGCACTGCCGTGGTTGCCACCGCCCAGTGTTTGGCTGGCTGGAACTCAGCTGGCACTAATGTTGGTTGCGCCGGTGCCGCCGCCAGCGGCAACCGCGCCCTCTGCGCCGACTTCGGCGACTAGAATTTTTCCAAGCCCTATCTTTTCCCTTACTCTTCCCCCCTTGTTCCATTATAAATGAATATTCATTTATAATGGAACGGTTAAATCTCCCAAATTCCTATTAGCGAATACCCCCCTCGTTCCACTATAAAAGAATATTCTTTTATAGTGGAACGATCTCGAGAGTTAAAAGAAGAGTTAAAAAGCGATTTAAAAATCAAAATGATTTTTTAATTCCTCCTCGCGGGGTATCTCTTTAGTCTTGAAGTGGCAAATACAGCGATCCATATCGATTTCGAATACCGAAGTTATAAATTCTAGTTCGGCGATACAGTCATACGGAGAGATCCAAACGCTTCTTTGAAGTTGAAACAAACCCATTTGTCTTATCTTTTCTCTGAAAGCATTGCTAGCTTTTCGCTGATGAAGTGGTATATCGTAAATTATTACCCTCCAAAAACCGTCCCATTTCCGAGGAACCTTTAGCTTCACATTGTCCAAATCATATTTTCGCACCAGTAATTTTCCTTTTCTAGTTATCTCTATTCTAACCTTACCGCCGCCCAATTCTTTAAAAGCAACAAGCTTTCTTCGCTCTAAATCTTTTAGTCGGAGCGCCCTCGCCCTAATTCTTTTTTTGTCTTTTTCTTTAAAATAGCTCCTCGCCACATAACTGAAGAAATTTGGGGATAGCGAAAAAGCTACAAGGATGACGCCAGCCGCGGCTATACCAAGCAACGTATCTTTAACAAGATTATCTTTTCTAACCATCCCTCTTGCCATGATTCCATTATAGCAGAATATTCTTTTATAATGGAACAAGATGGAACAAGTCTGAAACTTAATCGTTCCCCATCAGTGCGAAGATCTACTCCTGGTGAATTTTTCGGCTAAATTCGTCCAATCTTTCCTTCAGTGCTCGATATTTTTTTAGCGCCGGATCAGTTTTCAAGACTTTCACTGCCGCCTCTCGACTGGCTTTAATTAAATTTAAGTCCTGCAGCCCTCGCATAGCCAAATCCGGCAGTCCCGTCTGGCTTTGCCCCAAGAATTCGCCCGGACCTCTAATTTTTAAATCCACCTCGGCTAACTCAAAACCGCTTTTGGCCTTCACGATCGCCTCCAGCCTCTTGCGAGTTGTCTCGCCTTCTGAATCGGTAAAAAGAAAACAAAATGATTGGTGCTCGCCTCTCCCCACTCGTCCGCGAAATTGGTACAGCTGGGCCAATCCGAATCGATCCGAACCTTCGATCATCATAATCGAGGCGTTTGGCACATCCACCCCCACCTCCACGACCGATGTCGAAACCAAGATTTGAATTTTCCCATCTCGAAACTCATTCATAATTTTTTCCTTCTCTTTAGCTTTCATTTGTCCGTGCAGCATCTCAACTTTCAAATCCGGAAAAATTTTCTGCGATAGTTTTTCATACTCTTCCTTGACCGACTTCACCTCCGCCATGTTTATGTCTTTCCATGTCTCTTGTCTCATTTCACTTTTCTCTATTCTCGGGCAGATCACAAACGCCTGCCTTCCACTCAAAACCTGCGCTTTAATAAAACCGTAAGCCTGATTCCGATTTTCCGGCGCCACCACTTTCGTCACGATATTTTTCCGTCCCGCCGGCAGTTCGTCAATAACTGAAATGTCCAAATCGCCAAAAACAGTGAGCATGAGAGTGCGGGGGATCGGTGTCGCCGACATCGACAATAGATGCGGATTAATATCTCGTGTTTCATGTTTCATGCTACGTGCTTCATGGCCGACGAGCTCGGCTCGTTGACGGACGCCAAATCTATGCTGTTCATCAATAATAACTAATCCCAAATTATTGAACTTGACCGTCTTTTGGATGAGCGCGTGAGTGCCAATCATAATCTTTACTTCTCCGCTCAAGATTTTTTTCTGAATCTCTAATTTTTTAGGCCCGCTTTCAGAATTTAGCTCTGGGAAAAAAATCTTAGCCCCGCTCGCGGTTAAAAGTCCCAAAGGAGGCAGATAACTCTCTGGTTTCTTTTTCGCGATTCCAAGGAAAAGTTCCTTCATCGTTTTAAAGTGTTGGTTGACCAAAACTTCGGTGGGCGCCATAAAAGCTGCCTGGAAACCATTCCGAGCGGCGATTAAAGCCGAGAGCGCGGCGATGACCGTTTTCCCCGATCCCACATCGCCCTGGAGTAGGCGATTCATCGGATGGTCTTTTTCTAAATCTTGAATGATTTCCCAAAGCGATTTTTTCTGAGAAGTGGTGAGCTCAAAGGGCAATACCCCTAAAATCTCCCTCACGTATTCAATGTCTGTTTTAATTTGAGGCGCCTTCTCTCGGGCCAATCTTAGTTTTTGTTCAAGATTGAAGAGTTGAAGTAGGAATAAATCCTGAAAAGCAAAACGCTTTTTTATTTGCTCTACCTCTTCCACATTCAAAGGAAAATGTATATTTTGAATCGCTTCATTGATTTCCGGGAAATTCATCGAAGCTAAAATTTCCCGCGGCAAGAATTCCCGAAGCGTTTCTAAGTTTTTTAAAATCGGCTGGACTATAAACCTCAAAGCCCGAGACGTAAGGCCCCGAGTTTCTGGGTAAATCGGCACCAGTCTCCCCGTGTGCTTAGTCTCTTGCCTCTCGCTACTTGTTGTCAGCTCATAGTCCGGGTGGGGCAAATAAATCTCGCTCTCTGAAATCCCCACTTTACCCGAGAAGTTCATCATTCTTCCGACTTTGAGCGTATTTTTTAAATAAGGCTGATTGAACCAGACCGCCTTGATCGATCCGGTTTCATCTTCAATGACCGCTTCCACAATCGCCATCCGCCGCCTAAAACTTCGCCGGAGCTCGACGTCTTTAATCAACCCGCAAATCGTCGCGTGTTGGCCGGGCTCGAGGTCACCGATATTATAAATTTGAGAAAAATCTTCGTAGCGGCTAGGAAAGTGCCAAATTAAATCTTGAACAGTTCTAAGTCCAAGCTTCTCCAAGCTTTTTAAAAACCGCGGGGTGATAAAAGCAATTCTTGAAAGGGGAGTGCCAAGCGTTAACACCGGCTACAGTATACTAAATAAAAAATAAAATATCAAAATTTTTCATAGCCGCTGGTTTCTGTTTTCGATCTATAGACAATAATCTTGGTGGTGCTAGATGGAATATTCTGCCAGCCCACTTCAATTTTTTTATTAACGTGGCTAGCCCAAAAACTGGCCAAAGGTATCGAACTTGTTCCCGAAACCTGTCCGGATGGCGTGTAGTAGTACTGAGTCGATGTGTTCTCAAGGGGTGACGTAGGTGGGGGTGGTAGGGGAGAAGTTTGCCCCGTTGGCCCAGGTCCGGTTCCTAGGTTCGTTGCCTGTCCGCTCGGCGCCTGGTCATTGCCCGGCAATTGACTCCCGCCGCTTGGTCCTGTCCCAGTTTGACCATTAGTCGGCAACCCTCCCGGATTCAAAATGGAGATTTTACCTCCTCCAGCGCCGGTACCAGATGTTCCACTACTTACAATTCTGCCTTGAGATACCCAAACTAGTTTTTGGGATTTATCGGCGCCGGCCACGGTGTAGATCGCTGGCCCACCCTCTTCTTGCCCCAAATCAAAAGAACCGGTTTCTCCCGTGACCGCGACCGTTCGCCATAGAGTCGGCGTTTTTGAGCCCGCGGCTGTTTTATAAATTTTTATACTCGCTGTTTGTTTCGATAGTTTCTGCCAAATTAAAATTAAGGTGCCATCATCTTTCACGCACAAACTGATCGTGAGCTTGCCATCCCGATAACTATTCAAAGTCTTAACGCAATCCCGCGACAAATCTACCCACTCCACCACCAATCCAATTTTGCTTTTGAAGCTAAAATAAAAACCCAAAATTCCCGTCGTCAAAATCAGAACTATCACCGCCACAATCACCGGGTAATATTTTTCACCCCTCGTCTTCTCCAGTTTCGGTTTCCTGGGATTCTTCTGATACATCCAGCTAACATCCATCCTCTAATTTTAGATTTTTTCAACGATAATGCCTATACCCTTTACTTGTGAAGCGTACCTTGCCTTTATGCCCCTCCTTCTTATAGACTATCGAGAGAACACTTGAAAAACATGGACTTCAAACATAAAAAACCACCCGAAAGGAGTAACGTATGCATCGAGAGTTCTTCGAGTTAATGGCTGAACAGTTCCAGGGTTTGGCTTTCCCGGATGTTACGCTCAAGACTGGCTTTTCGCAAATCCCGCCGAGCCTAGTTTCACTTGAAACCCGATTTTCCAGGAACGTGCCACTCAAGATCCCGCTTGTAAGTGCTGCCATGGACACGGTAACCGAAAGCGAGATGGCAATTGCAATGGCTATCCACGGTGGCCTCGGGGTCATTCATCGAGGGCTTGATCCAAAAAGGCAAGCCCAAGAAGTGGCTCGAGTGAAGCACCACCTCCACGGGGTGATCGAAAGACCGATCACCGTCCGCGATACCGACACCATCGAGCAAATATTAAACCGGAAACGAACTAAGAACTACAGGTTTAACACCTTTCCGGTGATCGACGGAAATGGAAAGTTGGTTGGTCTCATGACCGAAACTGACTTCGCTTTCGCCAGCGACAAAAGTGTGACTGCCGCGGTCGCGATGACTTCCTTCAACGAACTGGTTTACGGATCTCCAGGACTTTCTCCGCAAGACGCATGGGAGAAAATGCGGCAGAGCGGGAAGAAGAAGGTTTTGCCTCTCATTGACCCCGAGGGCCGTCTCGTTGGGATGTATGTTTTCGCGGACGTTCAGCGAATCATCTCAGGTGACGCGAATGCCTACAACCTTGATTCGAAAGGTCGTCTCCGGGTTGCCGCTGCCATTGGTGTCCTCGATGACGCCTACGAGCACGTCCCCCTCCTCATTAAAGAAGGGGTGGATGCCGTGGTGGTTGATGTAGCTCACGCCGATACCATCGACGTGAAGGAGACGTGTCAGTGCCTCAAAAGAGATTACTCCGGGGTGGATGTTGTCTTGGGTAATATCTCTGACCAAGACTCCGTGAAGCGTCACATTGAATGGGGCGCCGATGGGGTCAAAATTGGTCAAGGCCCGGGTTCCATCTGTACCACTCGACTTGTAACTGGTGCCGGTTTCCCGCAATTCACGGCTATTGGCGACTGCGCTATCGCTTCTATGGATTCGGATGACCCGGTTCCAATTGGGGGAGATGGTGGTATTAAGTATTCCGGTCATATCACCCTCGCTTTGGCTGCTGGAGCTTCGTATGTCATGGTGGGCAGTCTTCTGGCCGGCACCGACGAAACACCGGGTGAGACCCATAAACGGGGTGAAATCAGGGTCAAAAGATACCGCGGCATGGGTTCGGCAAGTGCTATGGCGGAAAGCCGGGCCTCTCGTGCCCGGTATCGCCAAGAAGACGCTCCACAGGGTAAAACCGTCCCCGAGGGAGTTGAGGGAGATGTTCCAACCCGCGGTCCGGTATCAAAGGTAATAGCTGTTCTGATGGGGGGGCTGAGAAGTGGCATGGGTATGGTCGGGACCGTAAGTGTTCCTGATCTCCAAGGCAAAGCTCACTTCAAGCGTTTGACTCCATCGGCGCAAGGTGAGGGCCATCCCTCAGGTTTACTTGGGATGGAAGCAACGTCCAACTACCCAGGAGGTGTCTCTTGAATCATATCCTGGGAAACCTCGGGCGTGTCTGGGTCGGAGCGGTCACTGACACTCAATGGGGCGACAATGGCAAAGGCAAGATTGTTGATGCCTTAGCCGAAGAAGTCTGGCCGATATAATCGGCGACACCGAAGCCATCATCCAAGAAGCTTTGGGGAAAAAGCGCATTCTCCTCGAGGGCGCTCAAGGCCTACTTCTCTCGATCGATCATGGCACTTACCCGTTCGTCACCTCGGCTGACTGCAGTTTAAATGGGCTGGCTCGGAACGCTGGAGTCGAAAAAAGCGATCTGGCTTTCACCCTCGCTGTGACCAAAGCGCCCTACATGACTCGCGTCGGCCACGGACCTTTC
>JACQBP010000013.1 GCA_016194445.1 Candidatus Liptonbacteria bacterium
GAGTGGAGCTGGAGCTACGACTGGCTTGACAACGACTGGGACTCCCACGATCCCGCGGCTCTGCGCGCCCCGGATACTAAAACTTCGACAACCCGAAAGGTTGAGAAAGGGTCGAAGTTTAGTACGGGGCAGGCAAGTATCCCGCCAGAGCGTAAGCGAAGGCGGGCAAGTGTTCTTTGAATCTTGGACACTTGGAACTTTGGGTTTCTGTTTTGACCCTTAGTCCCTTTGTCCTATCCGCAAAGAGAGGACACCAATAAAACCCCGTGTTGCGACAAAATGTTGCGGCGCGGGGTTTCTTTTTGTAATATGGGTAGTAGGTGAATATGCTGGCGGTTACGGCTTCCAGCTACCGAACCCGGGTTTCTTGTACCGAGAGCATTCGCGGCCAAGGCTTCGAGTGGAGTGGTGCTTGAAAACTCAAAAAGTGAAGACAACTTGGTCTAGGGTGCTAGGGCATTTTGATGCCGAATGAGATTCAATCCAGAGATCGTTTGTTGAACTTCAATGGATGGTGGTATAGGCGGCACTCTATACATAATCGCGGCCCGGACGGCAACCTCAACGTGCGTTACCTCAACTGGAACGACGGCGAGTGGAACTGGAGCTACAACTGGCTTGACAACGACTGGAACTCCCACAATCCCGCGGCTCTGCGCGCAAATCGTTCCACTTCTCTCTCATCTTTTGGGAGAGTTTTTATTTAAAGAATTGAGAGTATTCGCGAATAATGCTAATATCGTTTTAATAGCGCAAATTATAATGAATAAGTACTACATAACAACAGCGATTGATTATGTAAACGCGCCACCGCACGTGGGGCACGCGCTTGAGAAGGTGCAGGCGGATGTTTTGAGGTATAATTAGATTGTGTTTACAGATATAACGAAACATTTACTGCGGGATTTATATATTAGACAGAAACTTTCGACTTGGCAGATAGAAAAGAAAACAGGTCGATCTCGAAGCCTTATTTATAGTAAACTGAAAGATTTCGGTATAAAACCACGCAGTATTTCTGATTCTCATATTCGTTATACGAAGAAGGATTTTTCTGGCAACCTAATTGAGAAAGCTTATATCGTTGGCTTTACTTTGGGAGATTTGCGAGTTCGTAAAAGTGGTGGCGAGAACAGTAAAACTATTTCGATTGGTTGTGCGAGCACTAAGCTCGCACAAATAAGTTTGTTTAAAAAACTTTTTTCTAGGTATGGACATATTTGGGAGAGCCAACCTAGTAGTAGGGGGGTTGTAAATGTAGAAGCATTTGTGAATTTGTCTTTCCGTTTTTTGTTACCTAAAACGATTAATAACCATCGGTGGATTTTAAGAAGTAATAAACACTTCCTGTCCTTCCTGGCTGGTTTTACTGATGCCGATGGAAGTGTTTTCATAAATAGTCGAGGAAGAGCTGTTATAAGTTGGGGGAATTATAACAGCCACCTTCTTGAAGGTATAAAATTTAAGTTAGAAAAATTAGGCATTGTTACGGGCTCGCTTATTTGTGATCATCTTAAAGGTTACCAAGGTAAGGATGGATATCGTCGTAAGGCTGATTATTATCATTTAACTTGCCAGGCTAAAACATCTATAGTTAGACTATTGGGTTTATTGGGTCCTTTACTTAAGCATTCAGATAGGATAAATTGCCTCAAAAAGGCGCTGAAAGTCTTAAATAGGTTGAAATTATGAACAACAGTAAGAAATTTTTCATATCGACAGCTATCCCCTACGTGAACGCTAAGCCCCACCTAGGGTTCGCCCTTGAGTTAGTTCAAGCGGATGTTTTGGCGCGGTATCATAGAGCCAAGGGATTTGATGTTTTTTTTGTAAGTGGAACGGACGAAAATGCGTTGAAGAATGTTCTAGCAGCGAAGAAGCAGAATATGGGGGTAAAAGATTTCGTGGATAAAAACGCGCAGACATTTTTTGATCTTAAGAAGGTTTTAAATTTATCCTGGGATGATTTTATAAGAACTACGGAGAAGAGGCATTTTGATGGGGCGACGAAATTTTGGTTGGCTTGTAAAAAGGACGATATTTATAAGAAAAGCTATCGGGGATTATACTGTGTCGGCTGTGAAGAATTTAAAACCCCGAAAGAGCTTGTTGCTGGTAAATTTTGCGAAGAACACCCCAATCAACCCTTAGAAATAGTGGAGGAAGAGAATTATTTTTTTAAACTATCTAAATACGCAAAAGAAATAGAATCTAGAATTCAAAACGGCGAGTTGATAATATTGCCCGAGGGCAGGAAAAGAGAGGTGTTGTCATTTATACGTGGTGGCTTGAATGATTTGAGTATTTCGAGATCAAAAGAGAGAGCCGAGAGCTGGGGAGTTCCTGTCCCGGGAGATGATAGCCAAGTGCAGTATGTTTGGTTTGATGCTCTAACTAATTATATAAATGCGTTGGGCTATTTTAACAGTTCCAAGAAATTTGAGGAGTTTTGGGAAAATAATGAAAACATTATACATCTAATTGGAAAAGGAGTTACAAGATTCCACGCCGTATACTGGCCGGCTATGCTTTTATCCGCTAATCTTAGACTGCCTAAGAAAGTGTTGATTCATGGATACATTACAGTCGATGATAAGAAAATTTCAAAATCACTAGGTAACACAATAGACTCCTCTGAGTTGGTGAGTAAATACGGAGTTGATGCTGTTCGTTATTACTTGCTCAAAGAAATTCCGTCGGGAGAAGACGGGAATTTTAGCGTGGCTAGTTTGGAGAGAGTTTACAACGGGGAATTAGCGAACGGTTTAGGGAATTTTGCGGCGAGAGTTTTGGGTTTGGCGTCGAAGTTTGAGAAGTTTTCCGCCGGAGGCGGATCCTCCTCTGGAGGAGAGGTTTTTTCGCAAGTGGACCGCGAGGTGAGCACGAAGATTGAGTCAGTTAAAGCAATAGTGGATCAAAAAATTCATGAGTTTAGGTTGCACGAGGCGCTCGGAGCGATCAATGAACTGATTGCGTTTGGAGACAAGTACGTCAATAATCACGAAGTTTGGAAAGATACGGACTCGAAAAAGCAAGAGGTTTTAAACTTAGTGGTGATACTCGACAACGTGGCGGCGCTCCTTAAGCCGTTTTTGCCGGAGACAGCGGAGAAGATTCAGCCGTGTTTGGTTTGGTTGGACGAGAAGAATTTAGAGATCAAAAAAGGAGAGGTTTTGTTTCCTCGATTGGTTTAAGAAATTTAGGATTTACTACACTATTCTACGATCGTAGAATAGTGTAGTAAAAATCCAAGTTATGAAAAATTGAAAGGCGCGGGGTTTAGTCCGCGCCTCGGATGATGATCGCTTTGCCGGTTCAACCGAGAACTGCGGCCCAGCGCTTACCCCATCTGGAATTCATGAGCACCCCCCCTTAGGATTCCTCGAGAATGATTCTCTCGTCGAAACCGCCTCTTTCTTCCTCTTTTTCCACTCTCATTCTCTCGATATCTTCGAGTTTTCGTCCCTGCGTTTCGGCGAGGGCTTTAACGACTTCGAGGATATCCGCTAGTTCTTCGGGGTTCCGATCGCGAAGAAATTCCTCCACCTCTTCGCGGAGTTTTTCGGTCAGTTTGGCGGCGTATTCGGTTTCGCTTGCGGTGTGGGTTTTTGGTTGGCCGCCTTTTGCTCGAATAATATCCGGAATGCGATTGCGAACAAGTTTGTCGTATTTCATATTTCCTCCATGGTTGGCTAGACTTATCTTAAGTGCTAGATTATATCTATGTCAAATCTGAAATATATTGATTGCCACACCCACGCGCACTTTGCGGCGTTTAAGGATGATTATAAAGAGGTGATCTCGCGGGCGCTTGAGGCCGGCGTGGCGGTTGTAAATGTTGGAACGCAGAGAGATACGTCGGCTCGGGCGGTCGCGGTGGCGCATGAGTTTGAAAAAGACGTGTACGCGGTGGTGGGGTTGCATCCGATTCATACGGAAAAGTCGTTTCATGATGAGCAAGAATTGGGTAGTCCTCCGGCCTCGCCTGGCTCGGCCTCCGGATTCGTTTCACGAAGCGAAGATTTTGACTACGAGTTTTATAAAAAGTTGGCGATGGATCCGAAGACGGTGGCGATAGGGGAGTGTGGGTTGGATTACTACCGAGTGACAAGTGACAAGGGAAATGAGACAAGGGAGAGACAAAAGGAGGCATTTGTAAAACAGATTGAGTTGGCGAAGGATGTTCAGAAGCCACTCATGATTCATTGCCGTGGTTCGACAAGCTCACCATCCGATGCGTTTGGAGATTTGATTGATATCCTAAATTCTAAATCCTCCATTCTAAATTCTGTGCCTGGTGTCGTTCACTTTTTTACTGGGACGGTTGAGGATGCGAAAAAACTTTTAGATTTGGGATTTTATTTTACATTTGGAGGAGTGGTAACCTTTACTAGAAGCTATGATGAAGTGATCAAAATGATTCCGATGGATAGGTTGTTATCCGAAACGGATGCGCCGTATGTGACACCGGAGCCGTATCGTGGCAAGCGGAACGAACCGGCGTATGTGGTTTATGTGGTCCGAAAGCTGGCGGAGATTAAAGGAGTTTCAGAGGAGGAGATGGCAGGGCAGATTTGGGGGAATGCCAGAGCAGTTTTCCGCCTTCGCTAAAGCTATGGCGGACAGGTTAGGTTGTAGGTGTCAGGTTTTAGATTAATATACTATTCTCTAATTCGTGCGAATTAGAGAATAGTTAAACTTAACGGGTCGTTTTGGATTTGACATATTGTTGTATATCCTATATAATCTTCTTAGATTTTTGAAATATCAGTTTGCGGTTTGCTGTAGCAGAAAGAGGTTTTTTATTTGAGGAATTTAGACCTTTTTCTGCTATGGCAAACTTCGAATAGTCGGAGAGCCCAATGGCGCGCGACCTCTTTTTGAGGGAGCAAAAAACACGAAAGGAGATCCCGTTCATGGGAGATCTGATTAGAATGCCGTATTCAGAAGTGACGGCAACGCTTGAGCTTCTTGATCGCTTAGAAATAAAACCTAGCGATTTTGAAGTTCTCCGTAAGGCTTCTTCGTGGCAACAGGGAGTTGTCGGGCGAGTTTTAAGAGCCGACTCTTTCCTGTTGTCTATGCTTGCAACAGAACAGTTGACGGTGAAGGTGGGTTTCCTTGAGAGTGATTTCAAGAAACTTGCCGGAGACGAAGAGACTCTGCGCCAGATTCTCCAGGCGACTCGCGGTTTTGCCGAGATCAAGCCGATCGAACACTTAATTGACTGTGACGCCGATCCGTTTGTGCCCAAAGGCTGGGAAGTGGTGGAGCACCACAAGGGAGGCCGCCTCAAGTGGGATACGAGAAAGGTGAAGCTCTATCTTTCCAAACGC
>JACQBP010000038.1 GCA_016194445.1 Candidatus Liptonbacteria bacterium
AAATCCCGGCGAGATAAATCGGCTTCGATGGTTTTGGCAAACTTCACTTCGTCGGGATGGCGTTTGTCGGTATACTTCCCTTCTTCGCGGAAAGTTGTCACCTCGATGATTTTTAGCTTTGGATCAACGGATTCGGTTTTGACGCCGACAGTGCCGAAGTCGTTTTCGTAGACGCTTTCGGGAAAGATCTGTTGAGTCTTTTCGGGAGGGGCGCTGGTGGCCACGTCCCAGTCTTTGGCTTCACGGTTTAGCAAAAGATCACGAACGCAGCCGCCAACCAGATAAGCCTGGTAACCAGCTTTTTCGAGTTGTTCGGCGATAGATCGGACTTCGTCGGGGACGTTCAATTTCATCCCGTTTAGAAAATTAAGAAAGGCGTCGATTCGACAAATCGGCGATAGTCTTTTGAAATAATGTTTATTGCTTGGGTTTTATTGGGCATTAATTTTCTAACGGGATTCATTGGGTTTAGTTAAATTCTAATCTAATTTGACTATTCTTAAAACCCAAACTATATTGAGGCTAGGAAGCGAAAACTGCAAACGAAGTAAGCAAAGGAGGAGTGAGATGGGTGAATCAGATGGTGGGTCTACTACGCCCGAAAGCAGCGAGAATGTGACAGCTGTGCCCGTGGTAACCAATGATCCCAATGACACTTTGGACCGTCTGGATAAAATGGAGCGGTTCTTGAGAGAACTAGATCTTGCCACACTCTCAGGAGTTGCATTGTCCGATGCACGTGCCAAGGCGGATGCAGCGGCGGATGGTGTGATGAGGTTGAAGTTTGCGATAAAACATCCTCAGAAAGACTGAAGCGCGATCGCGCACCAAGGAACACAAGGCCGCCCAATCGGGTGGCCTTTTTCGTTGATTTTTGCTTTCGATGACAACGGTGGGGTGATCACCGTACATCGGCTTTGAATTGTTGTTTAGTCCCTTTGGTAATTTTGGCTTGGATGGGTTCGATTTCTTCGGTCGTTAAAGTGCGTTCGTTGCTGCGATAAATGATTCTATAGGTGTAGCTCAATTTCCCTTCGCCAAATTTTTCGGCGTTTTCATATTTATCCAAAAGCGAAACTTCTTCGACGAGATCGCCGCCCAGATCGCGGATTAAATCGAAGTAGTCATTGGGAGCGAAATCGTTTTTGACTACGAAAGAGATGTCGCGGGTGATGGGCGGGAACTTGCTGACTTCTTTGTATTCTTGACCGAGGTGGAGTTGGCGTTTAACACGCTCGTCTTTGGACCAGAGGAGGCGGATGTCGGGCAGGTTCATGCTTAAAATCGCCAGGCGTTCAAGACCGAAACCGAAGGCCCAGCCGTTCCAGGTTTTTGAGTCTACGCCTAAATTATCTAAAACTTTCTTATGCGCTACGCCACTCCCTAAAACCTCGACCCATCTTTCTTTAACTTTTATTTCCATTTCAAGGCTTGGATCAGTGTACGGGAAAGTATCTTTGTTAAATCGATACTCGATGCTTGAGCCGAAGACCGCTTGGGCGATTTTGATTAAAATATCCTGAAGTTCAGCCACACCGATTTCTTGCTCTTCGCGCTTGCAGATATAGAGACCGTCCATTTGGTGGAAGACGTTCATGTGGTTGCGGTCGATTTCGTCTTTGCGGTAAACCTTGCCGTAGGAAAGCAAGCCGAGCGGCTCGCCCTTTTTTACTCTCGCCTGAATTTCGGGGAGGCGCAGGTAGTAGTACCACATAATCGTGGTATGGGTACGGAGGATGTAGTCGTCGTTTACCCCATTAGAAGTAGCCTCGCCGAGGTCCTTTGGACTCGCGCCTTTGGCGCGAGCGAGACTTCTAACGGGGTTTAGATAATAAGTATCCGAACGGCTGCGGGCGGGGTGGTCGGGAGGGAAGTTGAAAAGATCGAAACTCTCTTTCACCGGCACAATTTCGGGATCTTTTATAACATCAAAATCTTTTAAGTCGGGAATGGCTAAAATGCGTTTCACAAGTTCGTGAATCGGACTCCCCGCCTCGCGAGAGAGATCGGGCATTTGGAGGAATCGCTTTAGCCGTTCGGCTTCGGGGTCAGAGCGTTTCTCAAGATCGGCGAGGAGCGATTTTTCTTCTTTGGGTTCAACGATGATTTCTTGGCGCATGAGTAATCGCTAATAACGCTAATTGTTTATAAATAACGCGAATCAAGAGTATGCTTCTATTTTTAAGTATAGTAGCAAAAATCAGACCCAAAAACAAAAACCGGTCGTCGTATTTTGACAACCGGCTAACTGTGGCGCTCACTCACCATCCTACTTATTTCCCTTTCCAATCATTAGGGAATACGCGAACGAAATAGAAGACGGTGAAAGCCACGAGCGCGAGAACGAACACAATACCGACGAAGTACTCGAGGTAGACTTGCCATCCGGATACCGGATAAGCTGCAGCGAACACCTTGGTTATTGAGTAGCTAGGAGTGAGGACGCCGACCTGAAGAAGGGTAAAGCTTATAAGCCCTAAGCTACCAACCACAAGAAGGAATCGCTTCTTAAGCATGCAGGCTCCTTTCAAAAGTGCCGTTTTAATACTAGTTTACACAAAGGAATTTGTAAATAGAATTTTAAAACACTTGATACTATTTGGAGTGGCCTGCTTAAAGTAAACTAATAAAAAGCCGCGCTCGAAACAGGTTCGAGAGCGGCTCAATGGTGGTTGACCGAATTGACGGCGAAGCGATGACGAGTCCAGTCGAGGATCCATCCGTAGAGACGGCCGGTCACAAGATTCAGTCCTAGATCAACAGCCGACGCTTGAAAAATCTGCGACCAAGCAACGTTGCAGACATACGCACTCGCCACATAGATGGGGATTTTGTAGAGCGACAACGAAATCCCTTCGGCGAGCCATCGGCGAACGATGTGATCAGAGGTGCCTTGGAGAATGGCTCTTGATTTGTTGGTGATCCAACCGCAGAAGCAGGCGCCGCCGAACAAGAAGAAGTTGTATAAGCCACGAAAGGCAAACCACTTGCCGACGGGAATAGCGATACCCTTGACTTCAATCAGATAGACAAAGGCGCTGCAAACTCCGCCGTAGAGTGCAAGTGCGATCGTGTCGGCAGCAATCAGTTTTCCCAGATGCCTTTTGACTAAGGCGTGGGCTCGATTTATCAAAGCAGCCTCCTTTCTTCGGGTTAGGGTGAGTAATGCGGCTGCGGGACTTTGATAGATATTAAGTTAGGCGAGTAGGAAGTCAAGGATAGGTGAGAATCCTGCAAAAAAAGGTAGCCCCGCCGACGGCGGGATTACATCTCTGACAATTTCAAGTTCTTTTAGAGTAGCAGGGAGCAGTTACTTATAAAGCGTGGCACAAAGCGTTTCGGCGTCATTTTGGTTTTGTAGCAACGCTTGTCTTACCTCATGAGGGAGGAGACATTGTTTGTTGTCTATCTGTGCTTGTGTGTAACCCGCAGCCTCACACTTGCTCTGTCCCTGATCTACATACTCTTGGTGTGCGGCGTCAACACAGTTTTTTAGTTGTTGTTTTTTCGCCGTTGCCTGTGCCGCCGCTTGAGCTTCGACTTGAGTTTGCGTCGAGGTTTGTTGTTGCAATGCCGCTTCATCCTGTTGTGGCCGGAAAACAAAATAGTAGTAAATCGCCGATGAACCAACCACTAGCAAAACAATAACAATGATTAACTTAAACCAGTTGCCTTTAATGAAATTTTTCATATTAGAAAAATATTCCCAACCCCTGCATGAAAAAACCGGCTATCAAAAATCCTATTCCTAAGTTGAAACGTTTTTTATTGATGTTGGTTGTCGTGAGATTATGCCCCAAAATTTGTATTGAAACTCCAGGATTTTGGGATGGGTCATATACTTCAGTCGAGAATGCCAAGAGGATTGCGCCAACTAGATTGAGAACTAATCCAAATAAATTTAGATAATTTAAATTCATATGCCCGAAAATTTTCTTTTCCCACAAAATATGGTTCAAGTCGATGTTTTTATAATACCACAGTTCCCTTTCTGGTGCTGGCGGCAGGGATCGAACCTGCGACCTTAGCGTTATGAGTGCTATGCTCTACCACTGAGCTACGCCAGCATATCTTCCATCTTACCGGTTAACACTATACAATAATCCCTTCATTAATCCAAGTATTCGGTACTGGAGATCGGAACTTTTTTTAACTCGTAGTATTAAGGTACCTAAATACAAATCCGGATTTTCGAAAGTTTTCTTATGCGCAGATTTAATGAAGACAGTTTTCCTGAATTGATCCTTTGGTATTTTTAGAATATTAGACCAGGTTTTTTTAACCGAGTTTTCTCTGTGTTTGTGACTAATATTTATTAAAATGTTGCAATAAAAATCTTTTCTATCCACACCCAGAAGATTTTCAGACCATTTCATTACTAATTTAATAATGTCAGGATTGGAATTGGTAAATTGAAACCCATTACCTTTTTTGTTACCTTCCCCTAAATAAAGTCCGATACCGGCCAAGAGAAGTTCTTTCGGAGTTATGTTTTTAAGCTCTTCTGTGCCTAGGCCTTCAAAGTAATCAATGCGAGCAAGACGTTTTTCTTTTTGAAATTTAGCACCGGCCAATCTTCCTTTGTAACCTCCAGCTATCATCTTCTTGTGGAGATTATCAACCTGGAGCGCTGATAATTCTATGTTTCTACACCAGATACTCACGCTACTTTTAGAAACACCTAAAACTTTAGATATTTCCTTTATACTCTTACCATCGCTTCTTAGTTTTCTAGCTTTTATTTTTTGTGTGGATTTTGCCATTTTTGAACCCTCGGTATATTGTTTTAAAATTATAATACCACTGGTTATATTTCTCAAGTAGCCAATGCCCGAATTTGAACTTTTTGAGAGGAGATATACAATAAATAGAATGCTTTCCTAAAGGGAGGGACTATGGAAGAAACGGCTCCCCACCAGCCGGAAAAAACCGAAGCACCTCAAGCCCCGTCACCAAAGATTGGCGGAGAAAGACCCGGTAGGCTCGACGGAACCGAGATGGTTCTCGGCGATCTAGGGACGCAAAAGAAATTGGCTCGCGAGGCGAAGGGTGAGCGGGGGTAATCGCAGGCACAAAAGACCTGCGACAATATCGGTCGAAAGCGATTTCGACCGATATCTATTTTTTGACATTGGCAAAATAAAAATTTATAATTCAATTCCGTTAGATATGCGCGCTAGGGATGGGAATGGTTTTCCGGGGAGCCCCATAAGCTCTTGAAGGGGGTTCGATCCCCCCCGGCGCAAATGCTCAAACAAAAAAACCTCATTTCGTTGAGGTTTTTTTGTTTGAAGGAAAATGGCATAATCAGAAGAATGAATCCCGTTAGAAGATTAATGAAAAATATTTCCCCAAAAAATTCGTTTGCGGATAAGAAAGAAAGTTGGTTTGTCGAACCGGCATTAATTTTAATTTTCTAACGGGATGAAGAAGAACCATAAACTGAAACTGCCGCGAATTGGAATCTTAGGTTTCGGACGAGAGGGCAGATCAGTGCTTAGGTATCTTAAGCAGTCTTCACAATTTAAGAAATCGAAGATTGAGATTTTGGATAAAAAAAGTGGGGGCAATTACTTGAAAGGGTTGGCGAGATTTGATGTTATTTTCCGATCGCCGGGAATTCCTTACAACTTGCCGGAGCTCAAAAAAGCCCGGGAAGACGGGGTTTATTTTTCGAGCGTCACTCGACTTTTTTTTGAAAACTACAAAGGCAAAATTATTGGCATTACTGGCACCAAGGGTAAGGGGACAACTTCGACTTTGCTTTATAAAATACTCAAAGCCGCCGGTCAAAAAGTTTTTTTGGCGGGCAATATCGGGAAATCAGCGCTCGACGCATTGCTCCAAAACAAAAATTACCCGATGGCGGTTTTGGAGTTTTCCAGTTTCCAGTTGCACGATTTGGATATCTCGCCGGAGGTGGCGGTTATGCTGGACGTCTTTCCCGACCATCAGGACGCGCACACGAGCCTCAAAGAATACTACGGAGCTAAAGCCAATATTGGTCGGTTTCAGAAAAAAAAGGATAGGATTTTTTATTTCGCAGACAACGCGATGAGTAAAAAGTTGGCGATGAGGAGTCCGGCCAAAAAAATTTCCGTGGATTACCGGAAATTTAAAGAGGGTGATTTAGCAATAAAAGGATTGCACAATTTTCGGAATGCGGTGATGGCGGCGACGGTGGCGGCAAGTTTGGGAGTGGATTGGGCAACTATTAAAAGAGTAGTAAAGAGTTATCGGGGATTGGAACACCGGCTTGAGTTCACGAGAAAAATCGGCAACGTGAGTTTCTATGATGATTCGGCTTCGACCAACCCAACAACGTCGGCGGCGGCAATTCAAGCGTTTAGTGATAAGAGACATGAGACAAGTAAAGAAAGCGTAATTCTAATCGCTGGCGGACAAGATAAAGGGCTAGATTATTCCCCTCTTAGGACGGCCTTGAAAAAATACCGAACGGAAGCGGTGATTATTTTTGGAGAAAATAAAAATAAAATCAGAGCGGCGATAAAAAATTTAGGAGTCCCAATAAAATTAGTGACGAATTTAAAAACAGCGGTGAGTGCGGCATATAGGATTTGCCAGAACTCTACAACCTACAACCTACAACCTACAACCTACGCCATTATTTTTTCACCCGGAGCGGCCAGTTTTGATATGTTTAAGGATTATGCGGATCGAGGGAGGAAATTCAAGGAATTGGTTGGAAAATTGAAATAGTTGGTTTTATATCTTAGGATTGATTACATGCCATCACCGATTAATAAGAAGGTAATAAAACATCTAGCGGAATTAGCCAGGTTGGAGCTGACACCAAGAGAAGAGGACCGGTTAATGAAGGATTTACAGGAGATTTTGGCTCATTTTGAGGAGCTCCAAAAGCTTGATACAAACGAGGTTAAACCGATGACGGGAGGAACCCAACTTAAAAACGCCTTCCGAGAAGACAAAGATCGGAAAAACAAGTACGCGGGAGCGGGAGTGGAAGCTTTTCCGGACAACGAAAAAGGCTTTTTGAAGATACCGCCGGTATTCGACAGTTAGCTACGAAATACGAATTTAGTACGAATATACTAATAAATCGTCTTTAAAAAATTCGTATATTAGTAAAAATTAGTAATTTGTAGAGAATCACCATGTACTCTCTAAAGAACTTAACAATCAAATCTTTTCACGAGGGACTCACGGCGAAAAAGTTTTCGGCGCTTGAAGTGACGCGAGTTTTTTTTGATCACATTAAAGAGACGGACAAAAAAATCGGAGCTTACTTGAGTTTGAACGAAGAGGGGGCGATCAAAACGGCGGAGAGGGTGGATCTTGCCATCTCCCAAAATGAACCCGTGGGAGCGCTCGCCGGAGTGCCGATCGCGGTAAAAGATAACATTTTAATCAAAGCCCTCCCCGCGACGGCCGGGTCAAAAAGTTTAGAAGGCCACATCGCGAGCTACAGCGCCGGAGTGATTCAAAAACTTAAAAAAGAATTGGTGACTTTTTTGGGGAAAACAAATTTAGACGAGTTTGCGATGGGATCTTCGACGGAGAATTCTGGATTTCATCTAACTCGCAACCCGCACGATCTTGACCGAGTGCCGGGCGGATCATCGGGGGGATCGGCGGCGGCCGTGGCTTCGCACCAGGCGGTGGCGGGATTAGGATCGGACACCGGCGGATCAGTCCGCCAGCCAGCCGCTTTTTGCGGAGTGGTGGGACTCAAAACCACCTACGGCTCGGTTTCACGCTCGGGATTAATTGCGATGGCTTCGAGTTTGGATCAGATCGGGCCGATCGCTAAAACCGTCGAGGACGTGGCGATGCTTTTTCGAGCGATCGCGGGCGGAGATGATTACGACGCCACAAATTCAAATCCGGAATACGGCGAAGAACTTTTGAATCCGAGTTTAGAAAAAATTAGAGCTCTCACGGTTGGAATTCCAAGCGAATATTTCCCAAAAGAACTGGACGAAGAAATTGGCAAGGCGGTAGACGGCGTGGTGATGGATTTGCAGGGTTTGAAAATTAATTTTAAAAAGATAACTCTCCCGCACACAAAATACGCGCTCCCTTGCTACTACATCATTATGCCGGCCGAGGTGAGCTCGAATTTGGCAAGGTTTGATGGAATTCGATATTCTCGCATCGAAGAGAAAAGGTTGAACGCAAAAAATTTAAGGGAAATTTATACGCATCAGAAGGGCGAGGGTTTTGGGACAGAAGCAAAAAGACGGGTGATTTTAGGAACTTTTGTTTTATCTTCTGGCTACTACGACGCTTATTACCAAAAAGCTCAACAAGTGAGAACTTTAATTAAACAAGATTTTGATGAGGCGTTTAAAAAAGTGGATGTGATTTTGACACCAGTCACGCCCACTCTGCCTTTTAGAATTGGAGAGAAGATTTCGGATCCGTATCAAATGTATCTCTCGGATATCTTCACCATTCCGGTTAATTTGGCGGGACTGCCGGCGGTTTCGATCCCGGTGAATGATTGGAATAAAGGTGATGGTTCGTTGCCCGTTGGTTTTCAACTCATCGGCCGGCACTTTCGCGAAGCGGATATATTGGGGGTGGGGCAATATTACGAGAAGATTGCTAAGTAGGAACAAGTAAAGTAGAGATAGGAGAAAAGTAAGATTTACCCTCCCAAATTTTGAAAAAACTTGAGAGGGTAAACTTATCCACAGGGTAGGCTTGATGAGAGGTGTATAATTAAGGGAGTGAAATATTTTACTGAAATATTTTTTTGACAACTTCATACAGTTAGATTAGCTGAACAAAGTTTCAGCAAAAAAAGAATTCGGCCTTCTCATTTGAGGAGGCCAGTTTTTTTACAGTTTTATTTACTCTTGGATTCAGAGTTATCCAGACTCTTTTCAAATCCGAGCGGCACAGGCATAATGAACATATGAAAAAGCGGGCCCTAAAACTCGTTCTGATAGTGATGATGGCGGCGGTTTTTATGCCGCCCATTTTGACACTGGCCGCCCCAAAGCCATTTTATTACGTGGGCTGGCTGCCGTTTTGGAAAAAAGAAAGTGGAACGGCTGATATTTCGCAAAATTTTGAAAAACTCAAGGAAGTCAGTCCGTTTTCATATGAAGTGAGCTCGGATGGAACGTTGCGAGATAAGCTCAAGATCAACGAAGGGCTCTGGCCCGAGTGGCTGAAGGCGGCACGGGCGGCGAAGGTAAAGATTATCCCCACGATTGCCTGGTTTCGCGGCGAGGAGATTCATAATCTCCTTTCAAACAAACGGCTCCGCCTCGCTCATGAAGACGCGATTGCGAAATTGGTCAAAGACCATAAGTTCGACGGCATTGACATTGATTATGAGGCGAAGAAGGCGGAGACAAGCCCCTATTTTTCTCTTTTAATTCAAGGACTGGCGATTCGCCTGCATCCAAAAAATAAAATCCTCGCCTGCACAATCGAGTCGAGAACGCCGGCTGCGTCGCTTCACGATACGACCGTTGACGAGACCCAGTACGCTAATGATTACGTGGTCTTGAACCGTTATTGCGACGAGGTGCGGGTGATGGCCTATGATCAGGGGACGATTGATTTGAAATTAGATACCTCAAAAGGAAATGGGAATTTGTACGCGCCGGTGGCAGATCCGGATTGGGCGGAGAAGGTGATCAAGGAAGCGATAAAGACCATCAGCCGGAAAAAGATTATGCTCGGGGTGCCGACTTATGGCTACGAGTACGAAGTGGGATGGAACGACGGAGTGACGACTTATCGGCGATTGCGGAGCGTGAACTTTTTTACGGCGATGGATTTGGCAGAAGCAATTAATATTTCTCCCACCCGCAATAACGCAGGAGAGATCGGTTTTACCTATGTGACGAGCACGTTTTTTGAAGTGTCGCCGGTTTTGAAGTGGGAGGTTTCGTCCACCTTGCCACAAAATTTTCCATCGGCAACTTTGAACACGACGTCGAGTGTCGCTCGTTTCGTTTCGTTTACGGACGCGGAGGCGGTGCGGCAAAAGATTAAATTGGCGAAAAAATATGGCCTGAAGGGCGTGGCGCTTTTCAAACTCGACGGCGAGGCGGACCCGCTGATTTGGGAGGAGATGAAGTGAAGGGTTATTTTTAGACGGTAGGTGGAAAATCGTTTTTGGTTTTATATTACGATAAGATATAGTTAGTTTTATGAAAATATTGGTTTCGGGTTCAATTGCCTACGACCGGATTATGGAATACTCGGGTAGGTTTAGTGATCACATTATGCCAGATAAGATTCACACCTTGAGTTTGAGTTTTGTGGCGGATAGTTTTAAAGAATACTTTGGCGGGACGGCCGGAGATATCGCTTATGGATTAGCGCTTTTGGGCGAAAAAGCAGAGATTTTGGCGGCAACGGGAAAAGATTTTCAGCCATATCGAGAACGACTTGAAAAAATTGGGGTTGGTTTTATTTTTGCGCGAAACGCGCCAGACCAAACGACCACAATGGCAAATATTATGACTGATCACTCTGATAATCAGATTGCCGCGCTCTGTATTGGCGCGATGGCTTATTCGTGCGAAGTGGAAGAAGAAAAAATTCCACGCGAGGCTTTGGCGATAATTTCTCCGGGAAACGTGGAGGATATGCAGAAACTACCCGAACTTTATCGACGAAAAAAAATTCCTTTCATATTCGACCCCGGCCAACAAATTGCGGCTCTGAACGTAGACGATTTACGAAATGGAATAAATGGGGCAAAGATTTTAATTTCCAACGACTACGAATTGGCGCTAGTTTTAGAAAAAACGGGTTGGACAGAAAAGGACATACTCTCTCGCGCGGAAATCATTATCACCACGTTAGGAGAGAAAGGGTCGAGAATTCAGACTCGGGAAAAAATTTTGGAAATTCCACCGGCAAAAGTTAAGGCAGTGGTAGATCCGACGGGAGCGGGAGACGCTTTTCGAGCGGGATTCATAAAAGGATTGATTCAAAATTGGCCGATGGAGGAGGCGGGACAGTTTGCCGGCGTGATGGCGGCGTATGCGGTTGAAACATATGGAACGCAAGAATATCAAACGACTTTTCCGGAAGCGCTCGCTCGGTATGAGGAAAATTTTGGCCCAGCACCGCAAATGCGGTAAGGTTTCAAGAAGAGAAATAGATAGATAAATAGTGGTTTTAGGTCGGAAAATAAAAAGCGTAGCTTTAGCCGATACTTTAAAAGTCGCATTTGGGGTGCTGGGTAAACTTGGATTTTAACTCAAAAACCTTTAAACTTTCCTTCATGAACCAAGACATAAAAGACATTGGGCTCTCGCCGAAAGGGAAAACGCGCATAGAATGGGCGGAATTAGATATGCCGGTTTTGGCGGCGACGAGAGCTCGGTTTGAAAAAGATCAGCCGTTTCGGAATGTAAAAATGTCGCTCTGTATGCACGTGACAGCGGAAACGGCAAATTTGGCGCGGATTTTGAAGGCGGGCGGAGCGGACGTGCTCCTTTGCGCTTCGAATCCCCTCTCAACCCAAGACGATGTAGCGGCGAGCTTGGCGCAGGATTATGGGATTCAGGTTTATGCCAAACGAGGCGAAGACCGAGAGACTTTTTTCTCTCATTTGCGGACGGCGATTGCGCACCACCCGCAAATCACGATGGATGATGGAGCGGATTTGATCTCGACCATTCACAAAGAGTATCCAGATCAACTTAAAGAACTTTGGGGGAGTCTCGAGGAAACTACGACGGGCGTGATTCGCTTGCGAGCGATGGCCAAGGACGGAGCGCTGAAGATTCCGGTCGTAGCGGTCAATGACGCCAAGACTAAAAACCTTTTTGATAACCGCTATGGCACGGGCCAATCGACACTCGATGGCATAATCCGGGCGACCGACGCTTTGATCGCAGGCAAAAATTTTGTGGTGGCGGGTTATGGGTGGTGCGGGCGAGGCCTAGCTTTGCGGGCGCGAGGAATGAGCGCGCAAGTGATTGTAACGGAAGTGGATCCGATAAAAGCACTAGAGGCGGCCATGGACGGGTTTAGAGTGATGCCAATGCTTGAAGCGGCTCCGATCGGCGAGATATTTTGCACGGTGACAGGCGACATCAATGTGCTAACCAAAGAACATTTTAAGCTCATGAAAGATGGCGCGGTGGTTTGCAATTCTGGCCATTTTGACGTGGAGGTGAATGTCAAAGAGCTGGCGGCTCTGGCTCGTTCGGTGAGAAAAGACGTGCGCATGCATGTGGATGAATATATTATTCCAAACGAAAAAGGCGATCGGCGCATCTGCCTGATTGCCGAAGGAAGATTGGTGAATCTCGCGGCCGCGGAAGGACACCCGGCGTCGGTCATGGATATGAGTTTTTCAACTCAAGCGCTCGCGGCCGAGTGGATCGTTCTCCACCACGCTTCGCTTTCGCCTCAAGTTTATGAAGTGAGTTCGGAGATCGAAATCCACGTAGCCACTTTGAAACTGAAATCAATGGGAATTCTAATTGATAAGCTAACAGAAGAACAAGTGAAATATCTTGCTTCTTGGCGGCATGGGACTTAGTCCGCAACGAGGTTACTACTGGAAATTGCCAAAACCGTTTAAGGCATTATTGGCTTGCTGAACGGCCCTATTGAACCACGTGGCGAAGAGCCAGATACTAATAATTAGAGAGAGGATTGTGAGCACAACCACAATAAAGCCAACACGCCTAGTGGGGGCATTATGGCTTCGAAGATATTTCATGCCGGGCCACAGACCGAGCGGCGGCAGAAAAATGCTCAAAAGATAGAGCCAAGTTTGAGTGAACCAGGTTATTGAGAGAGGTTTTTCTTTTAAATTTTTCCCGCAGTTGGGACAAAAGTACCATTCCGCTGTGACGGGTTGGTGACAAGTCGGACAAACTTGAGTTTCAGAATCCATATAGTTTTATTTAACCATTTCTAGTTCCAACATCCAATCCCCCCGCTTTTATAAAGTATGGGGGTGCTGTTAAAAAGGCGGCGCGGGCGAAGGGCAATTGAACGTCGCTCATATTCATTCGCTCTCAATAGGGCTTCCGCCCTCTTGTCCTCACTTTGTTCGGTCACCTCAACGGGGAAACCCTTGCGCTTTTCCCCGACCCCCTTTCGTGTTCGAATCCGGTCGTAAATAAACTAAAAAAGGACGACGTTCGGTCATCCTTTTTTAGTTATGCGCGGGCGACCGGATTCGAACCGGCGATTTGCTCCGTGACAGGGAGCTGAGGACGGCCTCTCCTCTACGCCCGCAGTTTCATGATTCTTATTGCTTTTTTAAAAATATCAAACTTTCTCTTTAAAAATAAGTTTGCTGGGTTATTATTATACATCAACCTGAATAATGCAATGCTGTCGTTTTGAGAAAAGACGAGCTCGTAACCTCTAGTTTTTCTTCCTATTCTACCTCCGGAGACATGCCGATTTAGTGATCCCCATAGTCCGACTAGGAATTTTCTACTTCCAGACGTAAAGTTAACTGAAAACTGCCATTTCCAACTATTTCTATCTTCTCTAAAATACCTACCCAAGTGGACACACCCATTCCCGTCGAAGTAACCTCTCACAAAGTGGCCCAAAAAATTTCCAGAAACTTTTGGGAATGAAACCTTTAAACTTTTATTCCTAGTAACACCAAATTTCCGAAGGTCGCTTACAAATTCTACTCCTCCGATTTGAAGAATGTAGGAGTCCTTCCACTTTGGATTTTTAATACTTCTTAATCGCTTTCTAATTTTGTGATTGGAGCCTAAGACTTTTCGAATTTTTAGAATTATTTCTTTATCGGTTGAATCAAAGCAAAAATACGACGATCCCCG
>JACQBP010000041.1 GCA_016194445.1 Candidatus Liptonbacteria bacterium
AAAATCTAAAGTAATGAAGTGTAAAGAAATGTCGCTTCGTTCCGAAAAACTAGACGAGCAGTTATCATCCCTAATTCAAAAAGCTTCTTTGCCCAAAGACTGGGCGGAAGAATTGAATCGTCTTGCTCTGCAAGACCACAAAAATTCCGCCCCGTCTTTGACTGCTTGTGTGAAAGAGAAAGAAATAAAACTAGCGGTCATTTCACAAAAGTTAGAGCGACTTCTTACGGGGTATTTAGACCAAATGATTGACCAACCAGACTATTGTTTACAAAAAGCTAAATTGCTTTCCGAAAAGAAGTCGCTCGAAGAAGAAATCTTTAACTTTTCACACAAGCAGAATGATTGGCTCGCACCTTTCCAACAATGGCTAAAAGACGCTCAATCATTGGACAAAATTGCTTCTGATTCAGACCTTTTTACAAAAAAGGTCTGTGCCAAAGAAATCTTTGGCTCGCACCTCCTCCTCGGCGGAAAAACAGTGCGCGTCGCCGAAGGCGACGCTCCAAATTCGTTTGGAAAAATGGGGGGAAATCAGTGGGCGGCGCTTTGCGCCGCCCACAATTCGGTCTCTGAAAAACCGCTAAGTTCTATTTGACTTCGATAGTCTTGTGTAAGTTACAGCAGAAATTGGAAATTTTCTCGAATCAAATTAAAAGAAAATAGGGGCGGGTTTTGGGCGAGCGAGTTTTTTAAAAAGGAGAGGTTACTGAAGTTGTTTCTATATTAATCTTAGTTTTTAAAAAAGTCAATCCCATTAGCAATTAGAATTTGTTTTCTAAAAATAGTTCAGGCCGGACACGATGTTGATGTTTGTGTCCGGCCTGAGGCGCCATCAGGCGCTGGTTGTGCGGCATCATCCATTGATGTCAATCCGCGCTGGACTGGCAAAAAGGATGTCCGCTGGCTTCAATCTCGCGCGGCCTAGAATCGGCCGGGCAGTCGGTCAGCGCGGCTCGATGTTCGAGGCGCTGGGGCCGTCGGTGGTGGAGTCGATGATCTCAAAATTATACCCGTGCATGTCGTTGCCGGGGGCGGCACAGTTTTCCGGTCCTGTGCGGACCTTGGTAGATCGGATTTGGTGCGTGGTCGTCATTCCTGATCTCCTCTTGGGTCTATGGTTAGGGGTGAGATGACTAGCGGTCCGTTAACTCCCATAGGAGTTACGGGATTGACTGACTTCTTCTATCTCAATTTCCTGGAAACTTTCCGGCCTATTAATGTTGGGTCAGCCGGTAACCCAGTCCTAGTCCATTAGTGCCACCTCCCATCGACTTCTCCTCTATAGCTGAGACTTAATTGTTAGCTGGCGGCGAGGCCGATTGCCTCACACCGTCAGTTTCTAAAAGGAATTATACACGAGTGTAAATATTTGTCAAGTCCCCCTAAAAGTGGCCTAATATGGACCTGTTTTACGCCTTTTTTTGGGTGATTTTATGGTTGACCCAGCACCACAAATTCGACAGTAACTTAATTAATACGTCTTTTGATATCTGTAGCTTGAACCAGATTGACCTAAGATAATTCTGGCTTATAGGAGAAAGAAATCGAATTTGTGGTGCTGGGTTGACAGGCTTGAATGTCCAAGTATATAATAATGGGGTCGAGTTGATTTCGAATCCGCCTTAAAGCGGATTTTTTAGTAATAATACTAATTACGAATTTTTTACGAATATAAGAATCGGATGGGGCGACTCTTTCTAATAACTTGTATATTCTTACTTTGATTAGTAATGAGTAAATAAAATTATATGTTTGACGCAAAGGGATTGGCTAAAATAGCGGCGCAAGTGGCCGAAGAAAAAGGTATCACGCCGGAGCAGGTGATGGAGGCGATTGAGTCTTCGATCGCGGCGGCTTATAAAAAAGAGTACGGCGAGAGAGGCGAAATTGTGAAAGCGAAGATTGATCCGAAAACCGGGAGCGCAAATTTTTGGCAGATTAAGACCGTGGTGGATGAGACGACGGTGAGAGTGGTTGAAGAGTCGGCCGAGGAAGAGGCAAAGCCAGAGCCGAAAAGTTTTGAAGGGGATGAAGAGGTGAAGTTGCCGCGATATAACGCGGAGCGGCATATTTTTATAAAAGAAGCAAAGAAAATAAAAAAGGACGTGCTTGTGGGCGAAGAGCTCACTTTTCCTTTAGAGACACACGAGGACTTTGGAAGAATAGCGGCTCAAGCGGCGAAACAGGTGATTTTTCAAAAACTTCGCGGCTCGGAGCGGGATTCAATTTTGAATGAATGGCGGAATAAAGAAGGCCAGGTGACGAGCGGAGTGATTCAAAGATTTGAGCGTGGGCATATTTATGTAGATTTGGGGCGGACGGTGGGAGTGATGTTTGGCAACGAATCCATTCCAAGTGAGCATTATCGGCCGGGCGAGAGGTTGAAGTTTCTCGTTTTGGCGGTTCAGGAAGACACCCGACTGCCGGGCATCATTCTTTCCCGATCACACCCAAAATTTGTGGCGAAGCTTTTTGAAACGGAAGTGCCAGAATTGGCGGAGGGGATAATCGAGATTAAAGCAATCACGCGAGAGCCGGGGAATAGAACGAAGTTGGCGGTAGAGTCTCACTCAGAAGGGATTGATCCGGTGGGGGCACTGGTGGGCCAGAGGGGAACGCGAGTGATGGTTGTTAACAATGAGCTAGGCAACGAGAAGATAGATATCATTGAGTGGTCGGAGGATCCGGAAAAATTTATTGCGAACTCACTTTCGCCAGCGAAAGTTCAGAGTGTAGAGATCTTACCAAGAAGGGAGGCGCGAGTTTTTGTGCCGGAGGATCAGTTAAGTCTAGCCATTGGGCGGGGCGGTCAAAATGTGAGACTGGCAGCGCGCCTAACTGGTTGGAAGATTGATGTGAGATCACAGACGAGGCCAGAGGAGGTTCAGGAAGGAGGGGTGGCAGGAATGGGCGAGACGGCGGAAAAGAAGGAAGAGGAGTCAGGAAAAGTTTCACAGGAAGAACAAAAACAAGAGTAATCGCGAATTAACCCCCTAAATTTTGCCTAGCAAGACTTGGGAGGGTAAATAAAAATATGGAAAACTTTCTTTCATTTGGACTAGCGACCACTTCGATCGTTTTCGGATTGATTTTAATGAAGTTCATTAAAAAATATCCCGAGGGAGACGCGAAGATGCTCGAGATAAAAAAAGCCATCAAAGAAGGATCGAAAAGTTATCTAAAAAGACAGAACACCACGGTTTTTTATGTGGCGGTGGGGGTGGCCATTTTGATTGCCTATTTTATTTCAAAGCAAGCGGCGCTCGGGTTTGCGCTCGGAGCTTTTGCGTCGGCCCTCGCAGGATACTTGGGTATGATGACGGCGGTGGACGCTAATTCAAGAACAGCGGAGGCGGCGAAGAAAGGTTTGGCGCCCGCCTTTCGAGTGGCTTTTTTGGGCGGATCGGTGACAGGATTTTTGGTGGTGGGCTTAGGACTTTTAGCAGTTTCGATTTTTTATAATTTGTTTGACGATAAAACCGCTTTGATCGGTTTAGCGTTTGGAAGTTCTTTGATTTCAGTTTTTGCGAGACTCGGCGGGGGGATTTTCACAAAAGCGGCGGATGTGGGAACGGATTTGGTTGGGAAAGTTGAGGCGGGGATTCCGGAAGATGACCCGAGAAACCCGGGGGTGATCGCGGACAATGTGGGCGACAACGTGGGCGATTGCGCGGGAATGGCGGCGGATCTTTTTGAAACTTACGCGGTGACACTTACGGCGGCAATTTTGATCGGTATGGCCACTTCGGCGACCGGAGCGATTTTCCCGTTGATTTTGGGGGGACTGGCAATTTTAGCTTCAATTATCGGGAGTTTCTTTGTGAAAATTGGGAAAAACAGTTCCATTATGGGGGCGCTTTATAAAGGGCTCGCGGTGGCGATTGTTTTTTCGGCAATTTTCTTTTTCTTGGCCGCGAGATTTTATTTTGGAGAAAATTATCTAAAAATTTTTGGCGCGAGCGGGATTGGACTTTTGATCACAGTTTTGATGGTTTGGATCACGGATTATTACACCGCGAAAAAATATCGACCGGTGAAAAGCATTGCTGAAGCTTCGAAGTCGGGACACGGAACGAATATCATTCTCGGACTTTCGGTGGGAATGGAGGCGACATTTTTACCAATTATTTTGATCGTGCTCGGAGTGCTCGGGGCTTATAAATTAGATGGGCTTTACGGGGTGGCGGTCGCGGCGACGGCGATGCTGTCAGTCGCCGGGATTATCGTGGCCATTGATTCGTTTGGACCGATCACGGACAACGCTGGCGGAATTGCCGAGATGACGGGCGCCCAGACGAGCGTGCGAGAGGCAACAGACGCGCTTGACGCGGTCGGTAACACCACCAAAGCGGTGACAAAAGGTTACGCGATTGCATCGGCGGGACTGGCGGCTTTGGTTTTATTTGGAGAGTACGCTGGCAAATTCCCTGGTTTGCAGTTTGAGCTTCAGGATCCGAAAGTTTTAATCGGACTTTTACTCGGCGCGGCGATTCCATATCTTTTTGCTTCAATCGCGATGAAGTCGGTGGGCAAAGCGGCGGGCGCAATCGTGGACGAGATTCGAAGGCAATTTCGGGAGATTAAGGGATTAATGGAGGGAACAGCGAAGCCGGAATATGGAAAGGCGGTGGACATTGTGACGAAAGCGGCGCTTAAGGAAATGATTGTGCCAGCGCTTTTGCCGATCGTTTCGGTCTTAGCGGTCGGACTAATCTTTGGCGCGAAGTCACTCGGAGGATTTTTGATAGGCGCGATTATATCCGGGCTTTTCGTGGCGATTTCGATGACCTCGGGGGGAGCGGCTTGGGACAACGCGAAAAAATTTATCGAATCCGGACATTTTGGTGGGAAGGGATCAGAGGCGCATAAAGCGGCGGTCACCGGAGACACCGTCGGCGATCCTTATAAAGACACAGCCGGACCGGCGATTAATCCTTTAATTAAAGTGATTAATATTGTGGCGTTACTTTTGGTCAGATTCCTGCGCTAAGTTGTAAATTGAATACCCACGCCGCTGGCGGGGTGCTCAATTTAATGGTAAAATTTATTTCACGAAAGTTCATAAATTTTAATTAAATTGGCATGAATCTTATACCAACAGTAATTGAAAAGAGCCAATACGGAGAGCGGGCATACGATATTTATTCGCGGTTGCTCAAGGAGCGGATTATTTTTTTGGGTGGGCCGGTGACGGATATGGTAGCGAACGCAGTCATCGCTCAACTTTTATTCTTAGAACATGAGGATGCGAAAAAAGACATTAAGTTGTATCTGAACACGCCCGGCGGATCGGTGACGGCGGGACTCGCGATTTACGACACGATGCAGTACGTGAAGCCGGACGTGTCAACCATTTGCGTCGGGATGGCAGCTTCGATGGGAGCGGTGCTCTTAGCAGCTGGCAAAAAAGGGAAGAGGTTTTCTTTGCCAAACGCTGAAGTTTTACTCCACCAAGTGATGGGAGGAGTGGAGGGGCAGGCGATTGAGGTGGAAATTACGGCTCGGCATATCATCAAGATTAAGGATAAGATTAATCAGATTTTGGCGAAGCACACGGGGAAACCAATCGCTAAAATTGAGAAAGACACCGACCGAGATTTTTATATGACGCCGATGGAAGCCAAAGAATATGGGTTGATTGATGAGATTATAAAAAAGTAGGGTGTGAATTCTCGGAGGTAAAATAATCCCCTCGCTCGAAATCTCGAGCGAGGGGATCTGAATTTTTTACCACTTCTTGGCTCTGGCCTACTTTTTCCTCCGTTTTTTTGAAGGAGGAGGTCCTTCTTGAAAGATGGTTACACCCTCCCTTTCAACCCCAACAGTCAAGTGGGAATTTGAAACTCTTGCCATCCGAGCTTGTCGGATGGCAGTGGTTTCATTGGCGATGGGTTCGCCAATGAATTTGATGTGGCCGCTTTTGGGGAAGCGGATAAAAATGCGGTGAGGCGGCTTCAAGGAAGTTGCCCGTTGTTTGATTGGTTTTGCTGTTGTCTTGGTGGCTCCGACACTTTTCCTTTTGGTGTGGAGCCCGTTCCTTGAGGTGGGGCGTTGCCTGACCATTGCCTTCGAACCCTCCAGTGAAGTGGTGAGTGGGTTGGAGTGCGGTGAGTTGTGGAGCAGATGCTAGAACTTAGTTTATTCCGATTTGGTTTTATGTCAAATATTGTTCGACTATTTGGCTTGGAATACCGGCGGTTGTTTGATTCCGGCGATCAAGCCCCGCCTGCGAGCTCGGCATTCAAAGTTTTTCCCCGCCGGCTGGCGAGGAAAAACACCAAGCTTTGAATGCCGGCGCTGGCTATTCCAAACCGAAAGTCTCACTTGGGATGAGGGTGATGAGGAATACTCGCTTTTGAGATGTAGAAAGGAATAGTAGCAATTAGAAAATAAAGATTTTCGTGATAGAATGACATTATTCAAAGATGGCTATCAACAAAGAAGAGAAGATAAAAAACTTACTTGCAAGAAACGTTCAAGAGGTGATTGAAAAAGATCATCTTCAAAAAATGCTTTTAAGTGGGAAGAAGTTGAGGGTGAAGATGGGGATTGATCCGACCTCGCCAGATCTTCATTTAGGGCACGCGGTGATTTTGAGAAAATTGCGGGAGTTTCAAGAACTAGGCCACAGGGTGGTTTTGATTATAGGGGATTTTACAGGTAAGATTGGCGACCCATCAGAAAGATCGGAGACAAGAAAACCGCTCGAGGACGCAGAGGTAAAAAAGAATATGAAATCTTATTTATCTCAAGCTGGCAAAGTTATAGATATCAAAAAAGCGGAAATAGTTCACAATAGCCAGTGGTTTTTGAAAGAAGGGATTCAAAAAATGATTGAGCTTGCGATGGCAAGCACAATCCAACAGGTGCTCCGGCGGGCAGATTTCAAAAAGCGACTCGAGGAAGATAGCGACATCACTTTTTTGGAACTGCTCTACCCGTTGTTCCAAGGATACGATTCTCTAATGGTTAAGGCGGACGTTGAGTTGGGCGGAACAGATCAGAAGTTTAATTTACTGATGGGGAGGCGAGTACAAAGGCACTTTGGCATGAAAGAGCAGGATGTGTTGATGGTGCCATTACTCGAAGGCTTGGATGGTGTAAGGAAGATGAGTAAAAGTTTTGGAAATTATATCGGCTTGAACGAAACGAGTAATTCAATGTTTGGCAAGATAATGTCTTTGCCGGATCAGCTTACCTCGAAATACTTTTATTTCTGCACGGAAATTGAGGGGGATGAGATCGCAGGTTTGGAGAAAAAATTAAATCCTAAAGAACTCAAAGAGAGGCTGGCGTTTGAAGTTGTGAAAATTTATCACGGAGAAAATCAGGCGCACACCTCTAAATCCGATTTTATCCAATTGTTTTCAAAGAGAGAGGCACCAAAAGATTTGCCGGTTTTGAAGACGAAGAAAGAAATTTCGGTGGCGGATTTGGTTTTGGCGAGTCGGGTTTTTACAAGCAAAGCTCAAGCCTGGCGACTGATTGAGCAGGGCGGATTTAGCGTGAATGAAAAACAAAAAATGAATCCAAGAGAAGTTCTAAAGTTTAGAGGAGGAGAAGTGGTGAAGATTGGGAAAAAGAATTTCTACCGAATTAAGGTTTAGTTTTTTGTGGGCCGCAAGTTGATTAGGATTTTCAGTTGTGTATTATATTAAAAGTCGCTTTTTTGCGGGTATCGTATACCCCGATAGTAAAATTTTGACAACGTAAAAACAGTTACTAAAAAGTCGAAATTTACCACGGGGCATGGGCGGCATTATGAAAAGCGGGCGTAGTATAGTGGTAATACGCGATCCTTCCAAGATCGAGTTACGGGTTCGATTCCCGTCGCCCGCTCCGACTTTATAGATTTTCGTTGACGACGCGAACGGCTTAGATTAGAATAGGTTAACGGATATGGCGAGTTTTTACCGCAAAACAAGGATTTTTTTTGCTTTTGGACTCATAATATTGGGCACTTTAGTGGTAACACTGGTCCGGTCTTTTGGCGGCGGAGTGCCGCAGCAATTTGCTGACGCGCGGTTACAAGGAGCGCTGATCGCTCAGGCAATTGTGGATTTGTCTAATCAATCCATCAGCGATTTAGAAACCATTAATAAACTTGATCGACAAGGAAGCTTTTCCGAGGCTTTAAAGATGGTGGGGGTAGAAATTCAAAGAAGCCAGGAAATTAGAGATCAAGCCATCAAACTTTCAGCCGAGCTTGAAAAGATGACCCGAGCGCTTTCGGATCTAAAATCTTTTGAAGCGAGGCAAGCCGCACTTGAGTCAATCAGCAATCACCTGGCTTTAATCAGCCGGTTAGTAAACTACAGCGGTTATCTCAGCCGGCTTTTGGACGTTCTCCGGGTTCATTTTGAGAAAAGTTTTTCCAATCGTAAAGAAGTGGATGTTTTAGTCAAACAGATTAATGATGAAATTATAGCGATCAACAGTTTTAATGATCAGGCTAATCAAGCCATGAAGCGGTTTGATGATTTAGTGAGGGTGAAGTAGGGTGAATTATAAAAAAGTTACGGGGCCAGCCCCGATACTACAATTCCGATTAACCACCTAGTATTTTTTAGTGATATTGGATATTGTAGTAGGGAAGTTTTTTGAGACTTCGGTTTTTATTTTAAGAAGGCGTCGGAATTGTAGTACAGGGCCAGTAGCTTAGCGGCTAAAGCATCAAGCTTATACCTTGAGGATCGATGGTTCGAGTCCATCCTGGCCCACTCTCTTGCACTTGTTCGAACCGAGGGTGTTTCTTGCCGCAGGCGGCAAGAATGCCTGCCGTCTGAGCGTAGGACTTTCGATATCATTCAAACTGGACTCCTCTCGGGATGGTGAAGTCGCCTCCAGCCCCGGGGGTGAAACCATGAAGCCGGGGTTTGAAGATACGCAGGCCAGCGGCGCGAACGGATGGTGCCGCATCCAATCGGTCTTTACTCCGATGCAACCCTGTGCGATCTTACGAGGGTCTCGACGTATCCCGAGTCGTCGAAGAATGATTGCAGCAAGAGACGAAGTGCGATGCAGATCTTCCTTAGCCACAGCAGCAGGCAGAAACCGCTGATTCGTGAACTCAAGCGGCACCTTCCGGATTACCTCGGGGCGTGGCTCGACGAAGAGCGCCTCCTCTTCGGAGACGACATCAGCCGCTCGGTGGAAGCAACCATAAAGTCCGATACGGACTATCTCCTTCTGTTTATTGATGGCTATGCGGCCGAGTCGGCGTGGGTTGCGAAGGAACTAGAGTGGACTCTCCAGGCCGAGAAGACTCACGCTCGTACGATCCTCTTACCCATTGTGATTGAGGAAGACGCTCTCAGACGCATCGGCAACATTGAGATCCAGAATCGCAAGCACCTCAGTCTGAAGGATTTCCTTGAATCGTCCGTGCGAGCATTGGCAGAGTCGATTACCTCTGAGCTTTTCGCCCTTGTGTGTCGGGATATCACTCGATTGCGTAGCCCTAAACCACCAACCGCCACGGCGGCTCTTGCGGACGCCGACGCCTTTGTCCACTCGCAGGCGGCACTCATTCAGAAGGCAGTCTTTCCTCACCGGAAGTCAAATCCAATTGCGCGCGAGACGTTGAGAGAAGTGATCAGCGCACAGTGCGAAGTGGCAATCGAAGCGACAGACTTCGAACCGGTCTTGTCGGCCATCGTACAACGCAACCTAATACCAGGTCTGTTCTACGATGGCTTCGAACTCTACCTCGTCGAAGAGCACGCAAGTTGGAAAGCGGAAGTACAAAAGGTCAAGAAGGAGCGAATAGGCAAGCGCACGGCGATGCTAATTCAAAACGGGATGACACTCTGTCTCGACGCTGGTTCAACGACGGAGGAGATCGTCCGGCTTCTGTGCAAGAGAATTGAGACGCGTGCTATAAAGGAGGATCACCATCGCAACCACCTCCATAAACATCGCGGACATGCTCTCGGATTGTTGCGTAGCGATGGGGTTCGATGATGACTTTTCGGCAGTTCGTCTTTACGTACCCGGTGGTCAGGTCCGACCAAGCACACAGGCGATTGTCGCCGTCAACAATGTCACGCTTTGCCCGATACTGGAACTTGGGAAACAACTCGGCCAATTCGATCTCGGGGTTGTGGGTGTGAATGGTGTGGATATCAAAGCAGGGTTCACCACTCACGAGAACGCTGAAGCAGCGAATAAGGCAGCGATTGTACGAGCTTCAAAATCGTGCGTTATCGTGGGCGATAGCTCGAAAATCGGGATCGTGCTTGAAAGCAAATTTGCGGACTTCACCGATGCTGTAAGGTTCGTAGTGGATGAGGAGCCGAGTAATGAGAAACTACGGGAAATGATTGCGTTGTTCGGAGACAAGATCATACTTGCCTAAGGATCTCAATGAGCGCACCGTCACCCTCTCGTTGGGTTGGCTCTGCCACCAGCGCTGGATTGTGGTGTCGTGACTTGAAGTCAGTGCCATGATAGAATGACATTCAGAAGATGTATCAGGCCCTCGTAATCGATTTTTTTGGCGTCATCTGTTCAGAAGTGGCACCGCACTGGCTCGGAAGATACTTTTCGCCGACGAGGGCCGAACAAATCAAAGCGACTATCGTGCACGCCGCTGACGTTGGAGATATCTCCCAATCTACGATGTTTGATCAGCTCGCCAACTTAGCCGGAATCTCGGTACCACGTGCAGAGGCTGAGTGGGAAGCGGAGGTTCGGATTGATGTCGACATGATTGACTTTGTGATAGCTGCCGCGCCGCTGTATAAGGTAGGGATGCTGACGAATTCGCCCTCGCCATTCGTGCGCGGGATCCTGCGGCGCCACAAGCTTAGCGGCCTTTTCAGAGCAATTGTGGTTTCGAGTGAAATACGGACTGCCAAACCAGAGAGACGCGCGTATGAGAGAATTCTCAAAGAACTGGGCACTGTTGCCTCGGCCGCGTTCATGATCGATGACAATCCCGTGAATGTCGCCGCCGCCGCGAAGATCGGCATGAAGGGGATCGTGTTTCACTCAGTTGATGATGTAAAGAGGGCGGTTCCTGTCAAGGGCCTCCCAAGGATTGGAGATTACGAATAGGAAACAGCAAGCGCCCACCCCGCTTGATAACGCACTTTGTCATTTGCAGTAAGGGTCCGTGCTGTCTGGGGGTGTGCTGTTCAATGCTTGGGAGGCTCTTGATTCATTGCTGAGTTCACTGATTCCTCGACCTCAGCCGACTCGAACCGGAGTCACACTCTCCGGAGTCGTCTGGCTCCCGCAGACCGTTGCTGACGGCCACGCCTTGGCCTCGGGCGTCTATTTCTACCGGCTTTCGGCAGGTGGCAGCTCCCAGACCAAGAAAATGGTCTTGCTCAAGTAGCACGAAGTCGACCCGGTTCGAATTCCTCAACTGGGGTCTATTCTCTTGAATTTGTTCGAACCGCCTCCTTGGACACGGTTTCCGACCCGTGGTATTCTCGGAGGAGGTCAGAAAATGCTGATATTTCTATCCAAATCTGGTTCCAACTTTTCCCCGTGGGGGCTACACTTTTGAAGTTTTCGAACCGAGGGTGTTTCTTGCCGTCAGTGGCAAGAAAAGTCTACCGGACTATATCCGGCGGCTCCAATTCTCTGTGTTCTATTCTTCTCGCCCGTGGTATACGTCAAAGGACGTTCCGTTTCCAGCCATTCCAGCAACGATCAGTTTGAATACATGAAAGTTGTCTTTCTTGGTGATGATGGTTTCGAAAGTCGTCCGTCCGTGTTCATCAGTGAGCGCCAGCGGCCGCATGCCTTCCTCAATCCCGTATCCCATTACGTAGGCTTGTATTCCTTTCACGGGGCGGTTTTCATCGTCCAGCTCCATGATGTGGACGATCTTCTGATCGGGATCGTTTGGAGACGCTTTCGTAGTCCTGGTTTCAATCTTCTTCGGTTTCTGTTCGCACATCTGTCCCTCCTTCTTGCACAAGCCAACAAGAATTATTACCCCAATCCTCCCTGAATCGAGTATTGACTAGATCTGTTTGATCTTTTCCCTCACATATAGAAGCCATCTGTCGAGCACGACCTGTTCGTGTCTATTAGCTTCCTCTAAGGCCGCTAGATGACTTTCGAGAGTCGCTTGCTGGTTGGGAGCGACACTGCTTTCTTCAGACTGTGCCCTGCCAATAACTTCCAGACACTTCTTTACTTCCTCCTGCGATTGAAGAACCTGCTCGTAGAGAGATTCTTCGGGTTCTGGGGATGAGGTTCGTTCAAATTTGGAACTCATTCTCGACGGTGTTAATTGTCTGCAACGACCTTTCCTGAATGGGAGCCAATGGCCTTTTCATACGCTAATGTTACCACAGGTGTGGCTGAGGGTAAAGGAAGCAAATTAATTGCCCGCGAGGCGTGACCGAATCTCTCTGATCTTTTGTTCAACCTCTTCGTTGGTCCGCTCTATATCCGCGATCTTTTCATACTTCTCCCTTATCCACCCACCGACGAGATCGGCAAACTCTTCGGTCCTGGCAGAAGCTTGCTTCTCCCTGAGATCGTCGATCTGGTCACGAAGACCGGATACAACATTGTCGTTCTTTTGGATAAGAGACTCGAGGCGACCCAATCTGTCATGCTCTTTTGCTCGCCATTCGGATTGCTTCTGCTGACGTCTTTCGTTCAACCGTTCGATGGCCTTGTCCCACCACTCCTGCAGGGCATCACGCAGCAACTGACGCTGATCTCTTGTGAGTTCGGTGGCTCTAATGCTTTGCTGCACTGCCTTAATTTCCTTCAGGGCCTCGTGAGGATCCCGCGATGCCTAATGACACCATGGAGATTGGCCCATCGCCTCCGATTGAATCGCGGCCCCGATTGCCCAGGATCATCCGCAAATCGCAGGTCTCACACGTGTTGGGATTGGTATGACGGAATCACCCCGGTTCGATTTCTCCTCCTGGGGTCTATTCTCTTGAATTTGTTCGAACCGCCTACTTGGACGTCGATTCTGACTCGTGGTATTCTCGGATTAGGTCGGAAAACGCTGTGATTTCGACACAAATCTGGTTCCAACTTTTCCCCGCGGGGGCCACAATCCCCAGTTTGAGCTATCAATTTGCGGTGGCTGATTTAGAATTAAGTGACTATGGCTAATCCAGAACTTTTGAATTACTTGAAGCAGTTTTTAGCGACTGGACAAGGAACGGAGGCGGCTCGGAAGACCCTCTTGGGAGTGGGTTGGAGTGAAGCAGATATTAATGAGGGGATTAAGGAATTGGAGAGCCAGTCGCAGGTTCAGGCGCCAGTCGGGGGGTTACCGGTTCAAACGAGCGGTGGAGTTCCGCAAGAAATGGTTTTGGGAGCAGAGCCGGGGCCTAAGAAACGCCTGACGATGCCAGTTTTAGCGGCGACAGTGGTAGCGGTCCTCTTTTTAGGAGGAGGAGCGTACGCCTACTTCGGTTTGGGAATAGGAGCTTCGCCACCACCCGAGAAAGTTTTGAGCGAGGCAATTAACAACTTGTGGAATATCAAGACACTTAACGCAACATCTCATTTTGAAGTGGGTTATAACGGCCAGTTTCTTGAGGGCGGAAAGTTTTTGGCGGGGAGCGGGGTAGACGCGGAAAAACTTTTGAAGGATCAGCCAAAAGGAGATGCTTCGGCGGCTTTGTCGATTGATTCAAGCGGAGAAGCGGATATCAGTGATCTCACAAAACAAAGGGTTTCGACGAAACTAGATTTAGGGGTGAAGTTTCCGGGGATTGCCAAGATAGTGATAAAATCCGATTTCGTGATGATTGATAACGTTATTTATGTGAAGCTCAATAATGTTGAAGATTGGAAAGTTTTAGTGTCACAATTTCTTGATGCGAGTTCTTTGGAAGGGAAGTGGATTAAATTCGATGCCAGAGAGTTTGGTCCAGTGATGGGAGGATTGGGATGGCCCAATTTCTTAGCCGGGAATTTTTCATCGGTTGCGCCGAGTAAGCCTAACCTGGAGTTAGGCCAGGTTATGAATAGTATTGATAGTATTTTGCCGATAGTGCCCCAGTTTTCGGTTGAGTATGAGGAGAAGCTCAAGGAGTTGTTTACTAAGTATAAAGTTTTCATAGTGAAAGAAAAATTACCGGATGAAGCGATAGAAGGAAATAAAACTTATCATTATCGACTAACCCTCGATAGAGAGAGCGTAAAAAGCTTTGCGGCTGATTACCTGAATTTTTCACAGGCGGCAATCGTGAAACAAATGGGTGTAAAAGCGTCTGATTTAAAAGGTGCGGAGCAAACCGCGGTTCAATCAAAAGCAGAGGTTGGTAAAGCGAAAGCAGAGATGGATAAATTTTTTGCGGAGGCAGAGAAATTCCTCCAAGAGCACGTTAATGTTTCCAGTTCGGATGTTTGGATTGGTAAGTCGGACAAACGAATTCGGCAAATTAAACTGGATTTTACACTTAAACATGATGTTTTAGGGGGCGAGGTGCACGTGGTTACGGGCGGAACTTATTCTAAGATCAACGAGCCGGTGGCAGTGGAAGCGCCAAAGGAAGCAATGTCAGTGGAAGAGGTGATGGCTCAATTAGAGCAGAGTCCTGGCAACGCTAGTTTTTTTGGCCAAAGTCAGGATAGTACTCGAACTGCCGACTTATTTACCTTTAAGTCAGCCTTAGCGCTTTATTTAGCTGATGTTGCTTCGCCGAAACTTTGTGAAAACCGAAATACTATTTACGCTTCAGCGCCGATCAAAGTTCCACCCGGGTGGGTTTTAGGAAAAAATTCCGGTAGCAGAGAAGTTAATGGCACTGGTTGGATACCAGTCAACTTAACTGAGATAAGCTCTGGCGCTCCTATTGCACGACTTTTTGTGGATCCTCGCAACGATCCATCCAAGAAACTGGTTTACCTTTATGCTTGCGACCCCAAAAGTTTTACTTTTGAGCTGGACACGATTTTGCAAAGTGACAAATTTAGCCCGCAAATGGCCACGGATGGCGGCGACGATCCGAAAGTTTTTGAAGTGGGAACCTCGCCGGGATTGAAGCTAATTCCGAAAGGATTTTGGAATAATAATTTTTAGATTCGGAGTAGTTTTGAGATAAGAATCAAGTTAGGAGTATGGCTAAGCCGGAACTTTTGGAGGCAATCAAGCGTTTTTTAGGCGCTGATCAGAGTGTGGACTCGATCAAGCGGATTTTGATGGGCACGGGGTGGAAGGAGAAAGAAATCGACGAAGCCTTGGCAGAGTTGGGGGGCAAAGGGATGATTGAAAAACAGAGAGAATTATTTCGGCCGCGGCCCTTGGCCGCGCTCGAAGTTAAAAAGCCTCAAGCTTTAAAGTCAAAAAAAATAATTTTTCCGGTGGCCGTGATTTTGGCGGCGACGGCGATTTTAGCAATCGCGGCTTACTTTTTCTATTTCAACGATCGGTCACCGCGGGGGATTTTTGAGAAGGCGTTTAGCAATTTAAGCGGTTTAAAGTCGGCTAGGTATGACTTTAAGGGAGGAGTGAATTTTAAAGGGGACGGAGCACCTTTGCCGCCACCGTTAAATAATTCATTTTTTAGAGGATCGGATTTTTCGATACTAATTGATGGTGGGGGTAATTTAGTTTCCGGTGGCAATAAGGAACGGGAAAATTCTGGAAGTTTCAGCGTGGCGATTGTTCTCTCTGGGGGGGCTAAAATTTTGGTGAGCGCGGACACCGTTTCATTGGGAGGTACTTTCTATTTTAGAGTGACTCGAGCGGATGGCCTCGAGAATTTTACCGGCTCGGATTTTTTAAAGGATAAGTGGGTGAAAGTTGACCTCAAAGAAGCTCTCAAGGACTTTTCTTATTCGAGCCAGGGTTTATATTTTTTAAAATTTAAGCAGGCTTTGCCGAAGGAGATGGTCGAGGGTGAAGCGGCGGATCATTACCAACTCGAGTTGGATCAGGAACAGCTGAAACAGTTTCTTGTGGCGGCGGGCGGATATATCGAACAGGCCAACTTGGCTCAAGCCCAAGCTGGGGACCTTAAAGGTCAGGTGGATCAGTTTTTGAAGTTTTTTGACGATAGAGTTTTAGGCTCTGGCAGGTTAGAAGCTTGGGTGAGCGAAGCAAAAAAATTACCCTTAAGGATTTTAGTGAATGAGAAGTTTAAAGATCAAAAGATGGAAATGGATTTTGAGAGCGATCTCACATTTTCTAATTTTAACGATCAGGTGACGGTAGCGGTGCCCGCGGAGGCGATGTCAATGATCGAGTTGGTGAAGGGACTTGGCCAAGCGGCAGACAATGGGCGGATAGAAAATTTGAAGAAGATTCAGGCGGCACTTACAGTGTACAAGCGCAAATGCGGTTTTTATCCTGGGCCGATGAATTGTGAGGGTGGATTTAAGGCGGCGCCGAAAAGCGGAGATGAACTAATTGGGATTTTAAAAGGAACCGGAATTCCAATCGGCAATGGATTGGGGGAGAGTGGAACGAGGGAGGCTTATTTTTACGGCACGGATGGTTCCAATTACTTTTTGGGCGTAACTCTCAACAGTAAAAACCACCCAGCTTTTAAGGGCAGTTTGAGAGGAGTGGGTTTTGGAATAAATTGCTACCCGCCGGTTTACTGCGTTTCGTCTTTTAAGAAGTAATAAATTAAGTCGCCAGAGGCCTGATTTTGAAGGGCTTTAAAAGATTGTAGAAATCGTCTTGTTCCAGAGTTTCTTTCTCGAGTAAAGTCTGGGCGATTTTTTCGAGAGCTTTCTTTTGGGTTTTGATGATTTTTTGAGCGAGGTCATAGGCGTGACCGATGAATTTGGCGATTTCTTCGTCAATTTTCATAGCGGTTTTTTCGGAGTAATTTTTTTCGGTGGCGATTTCGCGGCCTAAGAAAATCAACTCTTCGGTCGAGCCGAAGGTTCTGGGTCCAAGCGTTTCGCTCATGCCGTATTTAGTGACTAACTTCCGAGCGAGTTCCGAGGCTTCTTTTAAGTCATTCGAGGCGCCGGTAGAGATGTCGCCGAAAGTGGTTTTTTCCGCAACAAAACCGCCCATCATCACGGCGAGTTCGCTTACGAATTGGGATTTAGTGCGAAGATGGCGTTCTTCGATGGGGAGCTTTAAGGTGTAGCCGCCGGCTAAACCGCGACTGATAATGGTGACTTTATGCACCGGGTCGGAATTTTTTAAAGAAGCGGCAACGACGGCGTGGCCGGCTTCGTGATAAGCGGTGATTTCTTTTTCTTTGGGAGAGATGGCGCGGCTGCGGCGTTCGGGCCCGAGGAGAACCTTTTCGACGGATTCCAAAAGATCTTCTTGAATAATAAATTTCCGGTTTTGGCGAGCGGCTTGGATCGCGCCTTCGTTCATTAAGTTGGCTAGATCAGCGCCGGAAAAACCAGGAGTGCGCTGGGCCACTTTTTTGAAATCAATATCTTTGCCGAGAGGTTTTTCTTGGGCGTGGATTTTTAAGATTTCCTCGCGGTCGTTTAAGTCGGGGAGGTCGAGAATAACGCGACGGTCAAAGCGGCCGGGACGAAGGAGGGCGGGGTCTAAGATATCAGGGCGGTTAGTGGCGGCCAGTACGATGACTCGCGTCTCGCGATCGAAACCGTCTAATTCCACCAAAATCTGGTTTAAGGTTTGCTCGCGTTCGTCGTTGCCGCCACCCAAGCCCGCGCCGCGCTGACGGCCGACGGCATCGATTTCGTCAATAAAAAGGATGGCGGGGGAGGCTTTTTTGGCGGTCAAGAAGGCGTCTCTCGTGCGAGAGGCGCCGACGCCCACAAACATCTCCACAAACTCGGAAGCAGAAATATGGAAGAAGGGAACATTGCTTTCGCCAGCCACGGCGCGAGCGAGGAGAGTTTTGCCAGTGCCGGGGAGACCGACTAAAAGGACGCCGCGGGGGATTTTAGCGCCGAGATCTTGGAATTTTTTTGGGTTTTTTAAAAACTCCACCACTTCAACCAATTCTTCTTTGGCTTCTTTTAAACCCGCCACATCTTTGAAAAGAATTTTTTCTTTACCAAAGGTGGAGAGACGGAGGTTGGAGCGGCCGAAGTTGAAAGCTTGGTTCACGCCCGTTTTGGCTTGCCGGAACATCATCCAAAAAATCAGACCGATAATTAAAATAGGCAGAAGGGTGGGAATTAAAATGCCGGCCCAAAATTGCCAGCCGGATTGACTTTCAACTTTGAGGTCAACGTTTTGAAGAGCGGTCTCGCTGACGCCAAGATTTTTTAAAGTTTCAGTGATGCCGGCTTCGTTTTCTTTTTTCGCGGTGGCCTGGCTTTTGTCTTTGAGTTCGATTTTAATTTCGTCGCCGCTCACTTTGATTTGATTAACTTCTCCGGAGTTAATTTTGCGAGTGAGCTCGCCCATGCTGATTTCTTTGGGTTTAGCAGTCGGTTCGATCAGAAAAGAGAAAACGAAGGAAAAAATAATAAAGGTCAGAACGATCCAGAGGATGTTTTTGTAGAGGTTTTTGGACATAAGTTAGATTTTAACTTAAAAAAGTAAAATAGGGAAGGGGATCTAGTTTTTAAAATCCTATTTTGACAACCCACTCCGTTTCTTGGAAATTATATTAACTCCGTTCGATTTTTTAGACCAATCGAACGGTGCCCGTTCCTCCTTGATCAGAATCGGGATTTTCCGACCCTTCGATTGGTAAGCCAAAAAATCTTCGCCGAGATTCATTAATTTCCTAAGAAACTTCGCTTGTGGTTGTCAAAATAGGATTTTAAATTTCCCCTACTTTTTAGTGGCATAAGAGAGTGGGGAGTTAAGAGGCGGCGCGGGATTTGATTTCGGCGATGAGTTTTTCCGCTTCGGATTTAGCCAGGGCTTCAAAATTGGGGATCTTGGTTTTGAGAAATAGATTGATTTTTTCTTCGTTGTTTTCTTCGGCCAGTTTTTCAAATTCAGTTCGATCAGCGGGATTTAAGTGGTCGTAGAGGTAACCCATTAATTTTTGGAGGAAAAGATCGGTGAATTCGGCAAAAAGTTCATCTTTTTGATTTGGAGCTAGATTTTGCAGACCGAGAGTTTGAAAGAGATCAAGCATAGGTTTAAAAGTTTATTTGGGGTTTTGATTGAGGGATGCGACGTAGCGGAAGAATTCTTCGAGACTCATTTGGTCGGCCATCTGGCGGTTCACGCCGGGTTTCCCGAGGGCGCGCTCGAGCCAGTTGGCGAAATTGACGCGGTGGGCGCGCTCTTCAACAGTGGTACCTTCACCCGGGCGGCCAAGGCCAAACTCAAGCAGACCCATAGTGCCGCCGTATCGGCTAAGAAAGTATTTGACAGACCGGGACTTAATGGACTCAAATTCAACCTCGGGCATACCGGATTGACTAAGCACCTCTTTTTCGAGGGCAGAAACTTTAGTGGTAAGGTCTTCTCGGGAGGCGTTTTTTTCTTTTTGACTACCAAGAGTAGCTCCTTCTTGGTTTTGAGCTGGCGGTGGTGGGGTGGGAGATTCATGGGGGACGGAGATGGGTGGCCGAAAATCTCTTGAACTTTCTGGGCCGTTCACGTCTCGGACTGGAGGCGGTGGTGTTTTTTTACCTTCATCGAGAGAGGGTTCTGTAGCGGGAGCGAAATCTTCGGGGTTCTCCGCCATCTTTTCTCTAATTTCCTGTTCTTTTTCTGCCTCTAAAACTTTAACTATTTGTCCCAATGAATCTATTCTGGTTTCTAAATCTGACTGAAG
>JACQBP010000039.1 GCA_016194445.1 Candidatus Liptonbacteria bacterium
GAATCAAACCAAACGTCAGCTAGCTCTTTCACTCTCCGCATTTCTCCTTTACATTTGACGCATCTTAAAACAACCTCATCCACGTACGGCCGATGCAAGTCAACCAATCCGGTTTCATCTCGTGGCAACGACTTAACTTTAAAATCTAAAAACTCTGCCGGCCCCATAAACACTTCTCCATTTTTCTCTTTCTTATCGGCCGTTATCTTCTCGGACCAGCCATTCGCTATCTCCGCAAGCATCCAAATAGTATCCTCGTGGCTAACAAAAAGGATTTTTTTTCTTTTAAACTTCTTTCCCACTTCAGACAAAAATTCCCAAGACCGCCTCCTCACGTCACGCAAGGATTCCGCCCCAGGTACAGCGTGTTTACTAAAACGCTCTTCTTCTATCGGAAGACGCCTTCGATACTCATCGACCGGCTGTCCTGAAAGTGAACTAAGGTTAATTTCGCGCAACCGTTTGTCATAGACGACCCTTTTGATGCCCAAAACCTTTGCCACAATACCCGCGGTTTCCCTGGTTCTTGTAAGGTCCGAAGCAAATATAATATCAATGGACTTGGCCTTGAGTTTCTCTGCCGCTCGCTTCGCCTGATCTCGACCAATCGTAGAAAGGCGAAAGTGTTGATTTCCCGAATCGATAATCGCTCTCACGTTTCCCTCTGCCTCCCCGTGCCGCATTGCCCAATAGACGTTGCTGTCTTCTTTCGCGAGCATAGAGAGTTCGTCTATTCCCCCAACCACCTCTCGATGCTCGCATTTTTTGCACTCCCAAATCGGCAACGGTGTCCCCCAATACCTCTCGCGCGAAAAATTCCAATCCTTCACCTCTCGCAACCACTCGCCAAACCTTCCGTTTTTCACATGCTCCGGAGTCCAGTTGATCGTCTCATTATTTTTCCAAAGCTTCTTTTTGAGTTTCGCCATCGCCACAAACCACGAGACCCTAGCGTAGTAAAGTAGCGGCGTCGAGCATCTCCAACAGTGTGGATATTCGTGCTTATAGCTTTCAGTTTTTAATAAATTGTTATTCTTTGTGAGGTAGTCAAAAATCTTTTTCTCTGTTTCTTTCGCCTTTACATATAAACCCGCCAGTCCTTTCACGTCTTTAGTAAACTTACCCGCCTCATCCACCGTGTGATGTTGCGGCAAACCCATCTTCACTCCCAACTTATAGTCATCCTCGCCATACATGACCGCCGTATGCACCACTCCCGTTCCCTCGGTCGTTGTCACAAAGTCCGCCCCGTAAATTTTGTAAGAATTTTTACTCTCTAAAGGTTTAACCTCAAAAAGTGGCTGGTACACAAGACCGATCAAATCTTTACCCTTCACTTCTTTGATAATTTTCCCCTGAATCCCGAGTGCCTCTAATCTTTCTTTAGCTAAAATTAGCACCTCTCCTTTTTTAGGACCTCCTACGTCCAACTTCTCAACCTCCAACATAACGTAGTTAATCTTCTCCCCCACCGCGAGCGCCACATTTCCCGGCAACGTCCACGGCGTCGTCGTCCACGACAGAATAAAAACATCGCCTTTTATCGCATTTAAAACTTGTCGCTTGTCTCTTGTCGCTTGTCGCTTCAATTTAAATTTAATGTAAGCCGCCTCATCGGTGACAGTTTTATACCCCTGCGCCATCTCATGCGAAGACAGCCCCGTCCCGCACCGCGGGCACCAGTTTACTATTCTGTTTCCTTTATATAGAAGCTTCTTCTTCCAAAACTGCGCCACAATCCACCAAAGCGTCTCGATGTAATCTTTCTCATATGTGACATAGGGATTTTTCATATCGAGCCAAAAACCCATCCGCTCGGTCAGCCGCTCCCATTCGTCCTTGTGTTTCCAAACCGACTCTCGACACTTCCGGTTAAACTCCGCGATGCCGTATTTTTCGATATCCTTCTTCGACTTCAGACCTAACTCTTTCTCTACTTGAATCTCGACCGGCAAACCGTGCGTGTCCCACCCCGCCCGACGAGGCACGTAATATCCCCGCATCGTTTTGTAGCGCAAAATAACGTCCTTAAACGCCCGCGCCAGAACGTGGTGAATGCCCGGTCGGCCATTCGCCGTCGGCGGCCCTTCGTAGAAAACAAATTTTCGCGATTTGCCCTTTGCCCGCCCTGAGTTCTGTCGAGGGGCGATTTGCCGCCTTTCGAGGCTTCGCTCGAAAATCCGGTTCTTCTTCCAATAATCAAGCACTTTCTCTTCCGCTTCGGGTAAATTAAAGTTTTTTGCGTCTTTTATAAACATAACTATTTAAAATACTCACATTATTACCAAAAATTCGTGTCCGGCGACTATCTTTACTGATAATGGTTGTTCACGTCGATAACTTCTATTGTATTCGAATTGCGAAAAATAAAAACCGCCCGATATCTGCGGTCCACTCTAAAACTAAAAAATTTAAGGTGTTTTGGTTCTAGCAGTTCCACTTCCAAACTGGGGTGTCGCAGACTTGATTTCAACAATCTTATTTGCTTGCTAAACTTTTTTTCTAGATTGCGTTCTTTAAGATAATCCTCGATCTCTGGGTGAATCGTCAAAATCTCCATGAAACCTTATTTTTTAAAGTAAGCCGATCGCGCCAAACCTCTCTTTAAACTTTTCAAAAACTTTGGGTTATACCGGCTCGTTTTCTTAAATTCAGCCATAATTTCCTTAGCGCTCCGAGTCGGCGGCGCGCCCAAAAGATCGCCCTCAATGAGTCTAAAAATATGCTCATAAGCGCTGGCTTTCTTTTTCAACTCTTCATATTTGGTTTTTGGGATGGTTACGGTAAGCATCTCTTAAAATATATACTCTAAAAAGCGTCCGGTCAATTTTGTCTCTTCGGCGCAAAAAAAAGACCCCGCCGGAAGCTTGCGCTCCCAAACGGGGTCAATGACTGCCTGCTGAAAATAGCAGGGACAAAGTGCTACTCCTTGTCCGCCCCAGTTTCGCTTTGCGAAACTTCGGCGGACTTGCCGGAGCGAGCGAGACGACCGTGGCGAAGGAAACCGAGGCTCAACCAGTGCCAACTCACGCCCCAGCGCTTGCCACCCCGACCCAGATAGAACACGCCCCGGAGGCCGCCCCCGCTCACCACGACCAACCCCGAGAGATTAATGTAGATCTTCCCGAGGAGGGCCTTGAAAGCGGGATGTTCGTCCTGGTGATCCACGAGCCACAGACCTTGCTGGAGTCCATAGAGCGAGTTGAAATTTGGCGCGATCCTCCGCTCGTACTCCGCTCCAGCCACCTGGTTCTCGTCAGGACGGAGAATGGTGGCGAGGTTCAAGGTGCCAGCCTCGGTCGGCGAAGTGTCCCGCTCGATTGATTTGACCCAAGGGAACTTCGTCTGGATCTCCGCGAGTGAGAGACGCGGAAGCGCCGGGATTGGGATCGAGGGCTCGTTGGTGTTGAGGAAGAAATCACTCGGCTCGCCGAACCTACCTTCGATGAGAGCCTGTAAACCATTTCTCAACTGAAGTGGGTCAAACGGGTACCCACCCGGCTGACGAATTTGGCGCTTGATTTCGAGAAACTGGCCATCCAGTTCCCGATACAAATCGCCCGCGACAGTTACTCCTGCCATGACGACTTCTCCTTCTTTTTGGCCTCGCCTATTCTCGCACCATGCGAGAATCCCAGCTCGACCGGTTATTAATTACAGCTTCAAAAGGATTTTTAGCCCGCTTGAAGCTGTAACCAACCTGCAAAGTAGCTACAAATTATCAAGTTTCTAGGCGTCCATTGTATCAACAAACCTATATCTTGTCAAGCACCTTAATCCCAAGTAACCCCAACCCTTTCCCGAGCACCTGATTAGTCATTTCAACCAACTTCAACCGCGCCCCACGCAACGTCAAATTAGATTCTTTGATCACCGGCGTCGCCTCATAAAACCGATTCGCCAAATTACAAAGCTCGTACAAATAATTACAGAAATTGCTGGTGAGAAGTGACTCGTGGGCCTCCAAAACCACATCCGGAAATTCCAAAATCTTCCGAATCAAATCCAATTCCTCTTTTTTGTCTAATAATCCAAAGCTGACTTTCGATTTGCCTTTCACAGTTTGCAACCGGCTTTTCTGCAAGATACTCGCTAATCTCGCATACGTATACTGCAAATACGGCGCGCTATTCCCGCGAAGGTCTAACATCCGTTCCCAATCAAAAACTATATCCGAGTTTCGATTCTCTTTTAGGTCGTAATACTTAAGCGCTCCCACGCCAACTACTCTAGCCACCGCTCGCTTATTTTCTTCTGATAAATCAGGATTCTTGTCGGAAACTTTCTTGTAGGCCAAATCTATAACCTTACTTATCACCTCCTCCATCGGCACCAACTTGCCTTCTCGGGTCGCGAATTTTTTCCCTCCCGGAGCCAGCACCATTCCAAACTTAACGTGAGCTAATTGTCCCGGCCTGGCATACCCTAAAAGTTCCGCTGAGCGGAAAACCTGACTCAAATGAAAAGTTTGCTGGTTAGCCGCCACATAAAGAATCTTATCGGCCTTCCATTTCTCAAACCGATGCCTAATCGCCGCAAGCTCTCTAGTGGTATAAATGGTCGCTCCATCCGATTTCTGAATAATCTCCGGCGTCTCACTCCCGGGAATCATCAGAGTTACAGAACCATCTTCGCCTTTTTTGGCAATTTTCCTTCTTAAAGCATCCTGAACTAAACCGCCAAGCTCCCGCTCATAGAAACTTTCTCCAATCGTATTTTCAATTTGAACATCCAGAAGTTTATAAACCCTCTCAAAATCTTTTAACGACTCATCGGAAAACCATTTCCAAAGTTTAAGGTTCTCTTTATTTCCTTCTTCCAACTTTCTAAATTCTTCCCTGCCTTCGTCTAAAAGTTTAGGATCCTCCTTAGCCGCTGCCGAGAATTTAACATACAATCTCAACATTTCGCCCATGGGATCTTTTTTCATCTTTTTAGAATCTCCCCACTTCTTATAGCCCGCTATCAATAAACCAAATTGCGTACCCCAATCTCCAGGGAAAGACAGTGAAATGATTTTATAACCGACAAATCGCAAGATATTAACTAATGTTTGGCCAATAATCGTAGTGCGAATATGATGGATTCCTAGGGGTTTAGCAATATTTGGAGAGGAATACTCAATGACCCAAGTTTTACTTCGCCCAATATCGTTCTTTCCATATCTATTTCTATTTTCATAAACATCTCCAAGCTCTTTTTGCAAAAATTCTTTCGAGAGCCAGAAATTTATGAATCCCGGACCAGCCACCTCAACTTTTTCAAACATCCCCTTAGGCGCTTTAACCGAAATTTTCGCCACCAACTCCTTCGCCAACTCAATCACACCTCTTTTACTTGTCTCTTGTCTCTTGCCACTTGTCTCTCTTTGAGCTATCCGCATCGCCAAATTCGTCGAGTAATGCCCGAAGTTATCTTTTTCGGGAATCATAACCTCAAAACTCTCACCGTGAGCAAAACTCTCTAGTATGCCGTGAATTCTAAATTTCATAAATAATTTGACAAAAAATTCAACTACCCTAATATAACAAGTCTCCGGCGATGGCAACGAGTTGGCCCAGGTAATTCTACGCAACTTGTACTACAACTAAACACTCGTGCCATCGCCTTTTTTTTGTTCGAAAAGCCCAACTCAAATAGCAAGTAAACAAATTATAGCTCACATATAGTCAGACCGACCAGCCTCCATTTGACAAGGATATTCAAATCCGTTACCAATAAGGCGTTGCGGTGCGATGGAGAGAGTCGAAAACTCTGCCCCCCAGGGTCAGTAAACTCTCGAAATCGCACCGCTTCTTTAAAACTTTACAAAAATAATAAAGCCTATTATTATCGAAATAGAGTCAAGTCCCTCGACTGTAAATGTCGGGGGGCGGTCAAGATGCCCGCATCTCACTCCGAGTTTCCCTGCCCCCCTCTCGGGTGGGAATACATCCGTAACCGCCCCTTCTTATTGAAAGCGGCAGCGCAAACGAACGCGTTGTCGCTTTTATTTTTCAAAAAAAGTCGCGCCCCGTTGGAAATTAAATACTTTGTAACGCCGTATCCTAGCATCAAGATCCTACTCGAAAATATTTCTATTTTCTCCCAATTTCCTATGAGGTATAATCTATTCAAGAATGAATCCCGTTAGAAGCCGCGGTCGCTTCTGGGGAAGATAGGAAAAATGCACAGATTGATTAGTAAAAAAAATAACTATTTGGCGTCTTGGTTTTTTTACGACCGCGACCTGCTTCTAATGGGATGAAAACTCTATCCGAAAATCGCCGCGCCCGCTTCGACTATGAAATTTTAGAAACCTTCGAAGCCGGCGTTGAACTGACCGGTCAAGAAGTCAAAAGCGCGAAGGGTGGCCAATTTAATTTAAACTCCAGCTACGCGGTTTTAAAAAACAACGAAGCGTGGCTTTTGAATTCCCAAATTCCCGCCTACCAACCCAAAAACGCGCCAGCCGACTACAACCCCGAACGCACCCGCCGCCTTCTCCTCCACTCTTCCGAAATTAAATCGCTGACCGGCCGCCTCCACGAAAAAGGTTTGAGTCTCATCCCATTGAACGCTCATATAAAGAAAAATTTAGTCAAACTCGAACTAGGGCTATCTCGCTC